>JANQEZ010000167.1 GCA_028278115.1 Clostridia bacterium | reverse complement strand
TCTTATATTTTGTAGGTTAAAACAGATTCATAAAAATCACTCAAATGAAATATCAAAACCCCCTTAAGTATTGAAAAACTAAAATTAATGCTTTACTAGCACAATGAGTTAAATTTATTAAATGCTAAGAAATAGAAGTGAAGCTTAAATTTTACTTTGCATTTTTTATTGAAGAATTTTGGTACAAGAAAATATTATCATAAACTTACATCATAGATAGATACCTTTATCCAAGGTATATTTATACATGAAAATGAATTGTTAAAATATTTTATAATGTAAAATATTTTATATAAATTTCAAAAAAATATTGACTTGCACCTTCTATCTGATATAATCATCTTCAATAAAGATAAACGCTTTTAAGCCTTAATTAATCTTTCAAAGAAAACAATGAATGCTTGTACATTTTTTCTTTGAAAATATTAAATTATAAAAGCGTATATTTATATAAGAATTATTTATTTTAAAATCAATATCTCATTTGGAACATAAACTATTGCATATGAATACATTATAGAAACTAATAATGTACTACAAAAATTTTGGAGGCAAACAAAATGAAAAGGCTTATTAGAATGGAAAATGCAGAACAATTTAACACTTTTTATTATTTTAGCTGGGGCTTTTATTTTTATTTTAGCGCTGGTTATTGGTTCTGCAATAAAATATGGAAACACCTTTCTAATGGGTATAAGGAAAGCAAATTATTATTAGCTACTATAAAGATTTAGCGAAGCTTGCTATAAGATTTATAAAGCATAGATAGTAAACCAGAAGACTCATTGGATGAGTCTTCTTTTTTTTAAAATATTTAAATTAAATAAATAGACTTAAAACAAAGTGAAGGGAGAATGGAAAAATGATAATTGTAATGAAGCCAAAAACAACCGATGAGAAAATAGAGAAAATTAAAAGAAAAATGGAGAGCTTAGGGTGCTCCATCCATGAGTCAAAGGGACAAAATTATCACCTTATAGGGCTGGTTGGTGACACGAGCAGGATTGACCCATCACAGATACAAGCAAATAGGAGTGTAGAAAAATTGATATTCGTACAGGAGCCCTATAAGAAAGCCAATAGACTATTCCATCCAGAAGAAACAGTGGTAAAGATAAATGACAAGGAGATTGGGGGAAATAAATTCTCTGTCATAGCCGGTCCCTGCTCCGTGGAAAGTCAAGAGCAGATAATCAGTATTGCAGAGGATATTAAGGAAAGTGGAGCTGCATTTTTAAGGGGAGGAGCATACAAGCCAAGAACCTCTCCCTACAGCTTCCAAGGACTTAGGGACGAAGGGCTAGAGCTCCTTAAAATAGCCAAAGAAAAAACCGGACTCCCAATAGTGACGGAGCTCATGTCGGCGGATAAGCTTGAAAAATTTATAGAAAATGTAGACATAATCCAAATTGGAGCTAGGAACATGCAAAACTTTGATCTACTCAAGGAAGTAGGTAAGACCAATAAGCCAATACTATTAAAGAGGGGAATGTCTGCAACCATTGAAGAACTGTTAATGGCCGCTGAATATGTAATGTCAGAGGGAAATGAAAAAGTGATTCTTTGCGAACGAGGAATAAGAACCTTTGAAAAATACACTAGAAATACCTTGGATTTAAGTGCCATACCAGTAATTAAAAAGTACAGCCATCTGCCGGTAATAGTAGACCCTAGTCATGCCTCAGGGCTATGGTGGCTGGTAGAGCCTATGGCTAAAGCAGCCTTGGTAGCTGGAGCCGATGGGCTAATGGTGGAAGTTCATAATGATCCAGCAAATGCAAAATGCGATGGACAGCAGTCCATAAAGCCAGAAAGATTCAAAGCACTAATGAATACACTAAAACAGCTTGCCAAAATAGAAAATAAAGAAGTATAGGAGTGCTGATTTTGACGGAATTAGACTTTAATATAACAATCGTGGGACTTGGGCTTATAGGGGGCTCCTTTGCAATGGCTTTAAAGGAATTAAAACCTAAAAACCTTTGGGGGGTCGATATTGACAAAGAGGTAATACAAACTGCCGAGGAAAGGAAAATAATTGATAAAGGCTATACTAAGCCAGAGACACCACTTAAAAAATCTGATATAGTAATAACATGTATATATCCAGGTTTAACTATAAAATTTATAAGGGAAAATATTCACTATTTCAAGCCCGGAGCCATCATAACCGATACCTCAGGTATAAAAGAAAAGCTCATTAATGAAATAAATAAATTCCTCAGGAATGATGTGGACTTTATAGGAGGGCATCCAATGGCAGGAAGGGAGAGTAAGGGTTTAAAATATGCATCAAAGAAGATATTCAAAGATGCAAATTACCTAATAACTCCTACAGCCAAAAACAAGGCTGAAAATATAAAAAAAATTGAAGGACTTGTAAGGGCAATAGGCTTTAAAAATATTGTTAAGCTAAAGCCTAAGGATCATGACGAAATCATCGCCTTTACCAGTCATCTGCCCCATATACTAGCTTCAGCCCTTATAAACAGCGATGACAGGAAGGATACAAAATACTTTGTAGCTGGAAGCTATAGGGATGCCACTAGAGTTGCAAGGATTAACTATGAGCTTTGGACGGAGCTTATTATGGATAATCGACACAGCACATTAGAGCAAATAGAGAAATTTGAAAACAGTGTATCCCTTTTTAAAAAGGCCATAATGAACAATAATAAAGATGAATTAAGGGCTTTGTTTAAAGAAGGAAGCCGAAGGAGGGAGGAATTAATATAGCATGGGCATTTTAGAAATAAAACTCTCGCAAAATCAATATTCCATCCTAATAAAAAGAGATATTTTAGAGGATATAGGCACAGAGATTAGAAAACTATATAAAAACAATAAAATTGCCGTAATAACTGATTCAAATGTTGAGGCTTTGTACGGAAAAAAGCTGCTGAAATCCCTGGAAAAACATGATTTTCAAACAAAAATCATTACCATAAAGCCCGGTGAATCAAGCAAATCCTTAGATACAGCTAAAAACATATATGAGGAGCTTTTAGACTTTGAAATAACGAGGGGAGATATGATAGTAGCCCTTGGCGGAGGCGTAGTTGGAGATATTGTAGGCTTTGTTGCCTCAACACTACTAAGGGGAATCCCCTTTATCCAAATACCCACATCCTTGCTGGCTCAAATAGACAGCAGCGTCGGTGGTAAAGTTGCAGTAAATCTTCCTAGAGGAAAAAATCTTGTAGGAAGCTTCTATCATCCCCAGGCTGTTTTCATTGACCCTGAGCTTCTTAGGACCCTCGATAAAAGATTTCTATACGACGGCATGGCTGAAGTAATTAAATATGGATGCATAAAGGATAAAGCCCTATTTGAAAAGCTAATGACTATAGAAACCGAAGAAGAACTCTTGAGAAATATGGAAGAAATAATACTGAACTGTTGCAAAATCAAAAGAGATATAGTAGAAAGAGACGAAAAGGATCATGGCGAAAGAATGCTATTAAACTTTGGTCATACAATAGGTCACGCCATAGAAAAATATTTTGCATATAAAAAGTATACCCACGGTGAAGCTGTAGCAATAGGTATGTACAATATGACAAAAAAGAGCGAAGAAATGGGATTAACCGAAAAAGGTACAGCTAAAAGCATCAGAGAAGTAATAATTAAATACAATCTGCCCTATGAAATGCCAGATACCAATATAGATAAGCTTACAGAAGCAGTGGGACTAGATAAAAAGAATAAAGGAAAGACCTTAAATATAATATTATTGAAAAAAATCGGTGATTCATTTATAAAGAAGATAGATAGAGAAGATATAGGGGAGTATATTAGAGATTAAGAGGCACTGCTCGGATTACGTTTTTACTAGATTATGCTTTGAAGGTCACAAAATAAGTATAAACGTAATATGTCAGAGTTTTTAAGAACAAAACCTCAAAGGTTTGACCCATACCGAGAAGCGAATAGCGTAGAGCGAGCAGCGAACCCAAAAGAATTGACCCGAAACCATAAGTATTTGAAAGGAGAATGAGAAATGAGCACTGTAAAGATATATCCAACAAAGCTAAAGGGAGAGATAAAAATACCTCCATCAAAGAGCTTAAGCCATAGAGCCATAATAAGCGGGAGTCTTTCCAATGGCGTTAGTGAAATAGATAATTTGATTTTTTCAGATGATATAAAGGCAACCATACAGGGCATGAGATCACTGGGAACCAACTTGGCATCCATTGAAACTGAATGCCATGAAGAAACATACTGCATTACATTAGAGGGAAATTCTAAAGTGGAGGCACTTAAGGATAAAATAGACTGCAAAGAATCTGGCTCTACATTAAGATTCTTAATTCCCTTTGCCGGACTCACTGGAGATGAAATGACATTTACAGGTAGAGGTAAGCTTGTAGAAAGACCGCTGGACACCTATTATAGAATATTTGACGAGCAAAATATTGAATACATCAATAATAGCGGCAACCTTCCATTGAGGATAAAGGGTATGCTAAGACCCGGTACATTTAAAATAGAAGGAAATATCAGTTCACAATTTATAACTGGACTTATGTTTGTACTGCCCCTTTTAGATGGAGATTCAAAAATAGAAATAACCACAGAGCTTGAATCAAAGGGATACGTCGATCTGACCCTTGATATTTTAAAGAAGTTTAATATCGAAATTGAAAACAATGACTACAAGGAATTTCATATAAAGGGTAATCAGCAGTACAAAAGCAGATACTACAGAGTAGAAGGAGATTATTCACAGGCTGCATTTTGGATTGTTGCTGGTCTTTTGGGAAGCAGTATCAAATGTAGAGATTTAGACATAAACTCCCTTCAAGGCGATAAAGCTATACTTGATATAGTTAAAAGAATGAATGGAAATATTGATATAAAAGAAGACATAATAGAAATAAATGAGTCGGGGACAGATGGAATAATAATAGATGCCTCTCAGTGTCCAGACCTTGTGCCGGTGCTGACGGTATTAGCTTCAGTAAGTAATGGAACTACAAAAATAATAAATGCCGAGAGGCTGAGGATTAAAGAATCCGATAGACTAAAGGCAATCTCCACTGAGCTAAATAAATTAGGAGCAAATGTACAGGAATTAGAGGATGGACTATTGATAGAGGGAAAAGAAAAATTAGTCGGAGGCATAGTAGACAGTTGGAA
>JANQEZ010000166.1 GCA_028278115.1 Clostridia bacterium | reverse complement strand
TATTGAAAAACTAAAATTAATGATTTACTAGCACAACGAGTTAATTTAATTTAAAGGTTTTAATAGTAGACTCTAAATCATGAATCATTTTATTAAGCTGCTCAACTAGAGAATTTATCTGACTAATTGCAGCACCTTGCTCCTCGGTTGAAGCAGATACTTGTTGAGCTGAAGCCGCTGTTTCTTCAGATATTGCAGATACATTTTCTATAACCTCCATCAACTGGCTGCGGCTTTCTATTACTGTTTGTAAGCTTGAAGAAATGCTATTTGTCTTCTCAACGATTGTATTAGTTTCACTTAAAATATTATCAAAGGTATTCATTGTATTTTCCACAGCAAGGCTTTGTTCAGACATAATATCTGCACTATAGTTCATTTTATCCTGTGCTTCGTTAATATCCTTCTTTACAGCCGATAAAATATCCTGAACGTCATTACTGGATTTAGCAGTGTTTTCTGCCAGCTTTCGTACCTCATCGGCTACTACAGCAAAGCCTTTACCGGCATCTCCAGCTCTTGCCGCTTCAATAGCAGCGTTTAGGGCTAAGAGATTTGTTTGTTCAGATA
Source organism: Clostridia bacterium (assembly GCA_028278115.1). GTDB lineage: Bacteria > Bacillota > Clostridia > Peptostreptococcales > Caminicellaceae > JANQEZ01. Next base: position 4,331 of record JANQEZ010000166.1, on the reverse strand, counting down.
TAGACATTATAGTTTCTACTATCTGTTCAATTGTATTTGCTCTTTGACTTAGATTAAATATGACCTTTCCTATCTCCGAATATATTTTATCGGTTTCTTTAGACTTTTCACTTAGAGATTCGATCGCCTTTAGACCCATTGAGTTTGCTTCATAAATGCTATTAGACGAATTTTTACTTTCGTTTATATAATAGGCCATGACATCTAGCTCCTTAGAGAGGCTTGAGGAAGCTTCAAGACCTGCTTCGGCTTCTTTAGCTTGTTCACTTGCAGCACTGGCAACGCTTGTGACAGCATGAGCCACTTCGTTAATAGATACTTCTGTTTCTTCTGTGGTTTTTGAAAGAAACTCAGCGGATTTTGTCACTGAAGATGCAACATTATCTATTTTTTCAATAAGCTGTCTTGTATTATCTAGGAGTATATTAAAGCCTTGACTTAGCCTTCCAACTTCAGATTTAGATTTATTGGAGCTTTTAACGGTTAAATCTCCTGTAGAAGCTTCTTCCATAAGCTTCATTAGAGTTATGATTGGTTTAGTTATTTTATTTGAGACACCTAAGGCTATAAATACGACCAAAACAATGAGTATAAGTGCTATAATTGAATTTTGTAGCCCAACGGAATTAACAAATGAAAGGGCAGCAGCTTTTTTCTGTACCGTTATAATTGCCCAGTTATCAGAATGCCCAGGTAGTATAATGGGTGTATAAGAACTCAGAAGGGTTTCTCCATGATTGCTTTTATACTCTACAAATCCACTTTCTCCATTAAGGGCCTTTTCGGTAATTTCCATTAGCTTACTGGGAATCTGTATATCAGATACTTCTTCCTTAGGGTGACCATTTGAATCTAGAAGGATTTTACCGCTGCTATCAATAATTTTTTCAGTTTTAGTTAAGGTTTTATAATTATACAAATTAGAAACCTGCTCCTTTTGGGGATGAGCTATAACTACCCCTTCTCCGTCAACTATACAGATATAGCTTTCTTCTCCTAAGCTGTATTTTTCAACCATTTCTTGCAGTTTACCCAGCTTAATATCTGAACCTAAAATTCCCATTAATCTATTCTCTTTATATATTGGGACAAATACAGAAGTAACTGGAATACCTCCTGACAGTGAGAAATAGGATTTACTGACGAAGGGCTTTTTATTAGACATAAATTTTTTAAACCACCAACGACTCGATCTATCACCTAGCTTACCGGTATTTCTTGCAGTTTGCATACCTGTGGTATTTTGAATGAAAAGCAGGTCAAAGTATGGATTTCTTTCTATTGAGGCTTTAAGAACCGCCTCTTGATTTTTAGGGATGAAATTTTTAATATCGTTATTATCGGCTAGTTCTTCAGTAACTATGTAGGCTTTATCAATAAAGCTTGACACATTTTCTGAAATTGATGAGGCTATAGCAGAATGATTGTCTTTAATTTGTCCTTGATATCTTTCAGTAACAAAATAAAAACCTATTAAATTGGATAGTGCTAAAGGAACAATTAAAATAAGAAGCATTACAAATATCAATTGTTTTTTGATTGAGTGCATTCTTTTACTCCCCTCACAATAATTATTTTTCAAAAAAGCATTTAAGAAATACCACTAAAATATATCAAAATATGTCGAAGGAATCAATATAATAAAGAAGTTGTTAACATAAATTTATCAAAATAATATATGTGGCAGGGAAAGTGTTAAAAAAGTTTAGCTAAGATGACATTTGTTATTGTATACTTTGTAGGTTTGTTATAAAATAGAACAAAATCTTTAATAGTTATTTGAAGATTTTGAAAAAATTAGTGATTTGAGGTGATCAGATGGAAGCTTGTACATACAAAAGTACTAGATGTAGTGATTTTAACGTTAAACCTTCTGAGGCAATAGTGAAGGGCTTAGCCCATGATGGTGGACTCTACATACCATTGGACTTTCCAGTACTGGAAAAGAGCCTTGACCAGCTAGTGGACATGGACTACAGAGAATTAGCCTTTCACATCATGAGGGGATTTTTAACGGATTTTGAAGATGAGGAACTCCAAAACTGCATAAATAATGCCTATGATAAAAAATTTGAAAGTGAAGAGATAGCACCTTTAGTTAAGAAAGAGGGGGTCTATTTTCTTGAATTATTTCATGGACCAACTTTAGCCTTTAAGGATATGGCACTTTCAATACTTCCACATCTGATGAAGACGGCAAGTAAAAAAACAAATATTCAAGAGGATATTGTAATACTTACAGCAACCTCAGGTGATACAGGGAAAGCTGCCCTAGAAGGCTTTGCCGACATTGATGGAATAAAAATCATTGTTTTTTACCCGGAAAATGGAGTAAGTGAAATACAAAAAAGACAGATGACTACCCAGGAAGGAAAAAATACATTTGTTATTGGGCTTGAGGGAAACTTTGATGATGCCCAAAGAGGTATAAAGGAAGTTTTCGCAGATACAGCCTATAATGAAAAGCTAAACGGCATGGGATATAAGCTTTCATCCGCCAACTCAATTAATATTGGCAGGTTAGTACCTCAAATAGTATATTATTTCTATTCGTACCTAAAGCTCTTAAGGGATGGAGAAATAGCTGATGGGGAGAAGATAAATATTGTTGTTCCAACAGGGAATTTTGGAAATATTCTATCTGCTTATTATGGAAAGAAGCTTGGTCTTCCAGTAAACAAATTTATATGTGCTTCAAATGATAACAATGTTCTATATGATTTTATTAATACTGGTATTTATGACATAGAAAGAGAATTTAAGAAAACTATTTCTCCATCTATGGACATCCTTATTTCAAGTAACTTAGAGAGATTTTTATATGAGCTCAGTGGTAATGACGAAAATAAGCTTAAGCAGTTTATGCTTAAGCTTAAAAAAGAAGGAAAATATGAGATATCAGATAAGATGAAGGAAGGATTAGAGGACTTTTATGGAGGATTTATTGGTGATGAGAAGACCCATGATACCATAAGAGAGGTCTATGAATCCTCTAAGTACCTTATGGATACCCATACTGCTGTAGCATTTGCAGTTTATAAAAAGTACAAAGAGGAAAGTGGAGATAATACAAAAACAATAATAGCGTCCACAGCTAGTCCCTTTAAATTTACTCGAAGCGTTATGAAATCAATAGATGAAGAATTGGAGAAATACAATGATTTTGACTTGATAAAGAAGATGTCAAAGCTTGCTGACCTAAATATACCCGCAGGCATCAAGGGTTTAGAGGATAGAAAGATTCTACACAACAGAAGGTGTAAGAAAAATGAAATCAAAACTGCAATATCAAATATTCTCAGCAAGTAGGTGATGAAAATGATAATAGTTCGTGTACCTGCAACAAGTGCAAATATAGGTCCAGGCTTTGATTGTCTTGGACTTGCTTTAAACCTATATAATACCTTCTATTTTGAGGAAACAGAGGATGGATTAATAATAGAAGGCTGTGAACCGAGTTTATCTAATGAAAATAATCTGATATATATTTCTATGAAAAAATGCTTTAAAAGATTAGGATATGAAATAAAGGGTATTAAAATAAAAGTTGAGCATAATATTCCAATATCACGAGGTCTAGGTAGCAGTGCATCATGTATAGTGGCTGGAATAATTGGAGCAAGTGAAATAGCTAAAGCTGGATTGTCAAAGGAAGAAATATTGGAGATTGCCACTGAAATTGAGGGACATCCCGATAATGTAGCACCGGCCTTATTTGGCGGGATTACAGTTGCTTTACAAGAAGGAAATCAAGTCTACTACAGTAAGGTTAACATTGCAAAGCCATTAAAATTTTATGCACTAGTCCCAGATTTTAAGCTTTCAACCCAACAATCAAGGGAAGTACTGCCAAAGCAAATTAATTTTAAAGATGGAGTTTTCAATGTGTCTAGAGTTGCCCTACTAATTTCTGCCCTAAATAATGGGGAATTGGAGCTTTTAAAAACTGCTTGTGCGGATAAATTACATGAAAGCTATAGAGGGGTGCTTATAGAAGGCTTTCAGAGTATAAAGGAAAAATGTAAAGAATTGAACTGTAAAGGCGTATTTTTAAGTGGAGCAGGACCGACAGTAATTGTTTTAACAGAAGACTCTAATGAAAAGTTTTACATTGAAATTAGCAAATTTTTAAAAGAGCTAGATAGTAATTGGGAAGTAAAGACTCTAAATATTGACTTTACAGGAGCTAAAATACTAAAAGATGATACTTGTAATTAAATTAACTCGTTGAGCTAGTAAATCATTAATTTTAGTTATTCAATACTTAAGGGGGTTTTGATATTTCATTTGAGTGATTTTTATGAATCTGTTTTAACCTACAAAATATAAGA
>JANQEZ010000086.1 GCA_028278115.1 Clostridia bacterium | reverse complement strand
AAGCATAGTCGGAGAATTAATGACTATTGACTCCGAAAAAGCTTGGTTTGGTTTTGTAAAACGTAATCTTAGAGAGCTATTTCCAAGGGTAGGAGATAGGTCAAGATTCAATAGAACACGTAGAAATTTATATTTAATTATTCAAGAAATCCGTAAAAAGCTTTGTTTTTTATCTGGACTTATGAGTAGCAATTACCGTATTGTAGATAGTATGCCAATACCAGTTTGTAAGTTTGGAAGAGCCCGCTTCCATAAGACCTTCAAGCCGGAGGCTGAATATGGACGATGTCCATCAAAAAAAGAAACATACTATGGATTTAATCTTCATGTAATAACTACATTTGAGGGGTTTATCACAGATTTCATTATAACTCCTGCAAACATAGATGATCGAGAGGCTGTATGGGATCTTGTAGATAAATACGAGTCTATTACAATACTTGGTGACAAAGGTTACGTAAATAAAAATTTAAATCCAGATCTTCGATGTGAGAAGAATATACAACTTCTCTTTATGAAGCGAAATAACAGTAAAGATCAATACCCTAAGTGGCTACGCCAGATGATTTTTAAAATTCGCAGAAGAATCGAAACGAGCTTCTCGCAACTCACTGAGCAACTAAATACTAATAAGGTTCTAGCAAAGTCTTTATGGGGATTCTTTACTAGAATTCAAACAAAGATTTTGGGTCACAACTTATGTTATTTCATAAATAAGATACTTGGTAAGTTTATTGACATCGGTCACATTAAAGAATTAGTATTTGGATAATATATCCAGTATTATTATTTTAAGGGTACTATCTTTTTTGCTTTAAAATAATGGAAAATTTATCTAAATCAAATCAACTAGCACATGAGGTTAATTTATTATTCCAAAAATAGAAGAATAAAAAAAACCAACTAATATATCTATTGTAATATCATTTGTTAAAAACTCCATGTCCTTCTCCCTTTATCTACAACTTTTTTTATCATGTACCTATGTCACTTATAAACTCATTACACTTCCATTATAGACATTAGTCGCACGATATCATTACTCCTTCAAAAAAATTTTACTACTAAGTTTCACACGACTAAAGTATTTAAGTTTAAAATATTACTTTATTCATAATTATGTTTATAATAGTTGCTCTTTCATATAGTTCTATAACTTATCTTAAATCCATACCAAAATTATACATTGTATTCACATATATTTCAATTAACAACGTACCTTACTATTGTTTTTCTTAATCTTTCACAATCTTCGTCATAACCAAATCAATTACTTATTTAACCCATAAGAAAACCGATAAAGCCTTCTACCATATGCCTTATCGGTCAAATTAGTTTCTTAATATTTGCATTTGCTATTGCAATTTTTTATTATGTAACCGTCATATAAGCTCAAGAACATTCAAAAGCTTAATACAATCTTTATACCCTTGAAAATAGAGGATTTCCCTTTCTATCCATTCAATCCTTCCTGTACCATCTTTATTTTTTAGAATAAATTCTCTATCTTCATCATTAAGTGACTTTAATATTTCCCGAATTTTAATGCTTTCTTCTACATTATTTCTTAATAATTCACTATACTCCTTATCATTGTCACGCAAATTCTTCATTATATCCTCATGAATATCGCAAAATAATTCTTTTAAATGTTCTATATATTCCGTTGACATAAGCTCCCTCCTTGTGATAATTTCTTGAATTACTATCTCAAACAGGGTATAATAGATTTACCGCTATTTTAGATAGTGGCTAATTGAAGTGGTGTATTTGCTTGTTCGGCGGACACCGCTTCTTTTATTTGTCTTTTAGGAACTTTATACCGTCCCTAATCCCCTGTGGACGTTTGACATCTTTTCTTTTGCAATAATCATCTAATATTTCTAAATCTTCCTTACTAACTCTAACATCCAATCTATAGGGCTTAGGTTCATCGGTTGGTCGTCCCATCTTTTTCTTCGGCACATCACCCCTCCTTTCTACCGACAAAAGTATTATATCACTTTTTACCGACAAAAGTCAATGGCTTTGAATATTTTAAAAGCCCATAAAATTATTAAAATTCTATAGGCTTTGTTGCTAAACTTATATGTCCATTCTCTCTAGTAGTGGACATGATATTTAGTTTTTCATTTAACCATTAATTGTGTCAACAGCGTTGACACAATTAATGCGATAGGATGTTCAGAAATATACACTTATCAGCAAATGTGTGTACATTTTTGATATTATAAATCTAAAATCTAACTATAAATCAATTCCTTCAAAACAATCTCATTCGCAATGTCTCTAGCCTCTTGCCTAATTTTATAACTCTCCACAAAATTACCATCAATAGGCAATGGATGTTGTTTTAAATATTCCTTCTGTATCATCTCAAAACGCTCATAAGCCTGTTTCTCTATTTCAATAACATGTTTCATCAACTCACCTTCCAAAAGTATCCTAGAGAACAAATAAGGCTTATTCTCCTTAAAATATTTATACCTCAACCTACCAAATTTTCTAAGTTCCACATTTTCATCAACACCAAAATCAATATCTGGATAATAATAATCACCTTTTCTTACATATTTAATCTCACTCATTATAAATCTCCCTTTCCATTTTTTATTTTCCATACAAAAAAAGCCGACAAGATTATTAAAATCCTATCAGCTTTGCTTTACTTATAAATTCGTCTAAATCTTGTATTTACAAGGTCTAAACCTACAACTATCACACCTATTATTCCTTCCTAGTAAGTAGCGAGCAACACTCCACATGCGTCGCTCGCCTGTGAGGAAGATATTTTTTTGCCTTTGTTTTTCTTACCTTTCATTGCTTTTTTTGAACCATCTATATCCTTTGATATACCTGTTTTAAATACAAAGGTTAGTAGATGGGGATTCTTATTTCCTTTTTCATCTGTTCCGCCTAATATGATGTGGTCTATTACAGAGTCAAATATTTCTTTGTCAAATTCTTTTAGTATCTGATTATCTTTAAATAGCTTCCTAAATTCTTTGATTTTCTCATTTATGGCTATTTCTTCATCTGCTGTTATTCTAAGTTCGTTTATTTGCTGATTTAATGCTTCTTTATCCCTTGATAATGTTGTGTGCTTCTCGTTATAAATATCTCTTTCTATTGCTCCATCTAGGTGTAGGTCAACTAGCTTTTTGATTTTTGTTTCTAGCTGTTGTAGCTTCTTATTAAGGGTTGCTAGTTCTTTTTTGTTGTCATTAGTTTCTAATGCTTCTTGTACCGTTGTTAGGAAGTCTTCTAGTATTTCTTTGTTATTCTCACACATTTCATTGAAGCATTTAACAAAGGCTTCTTCTATGATTTTTTCATGGATTCCCTTACTATCTGGACAATTTTTCTTACCATGCTTGCTTGATAATATGCAGTGCCATACTACTTTACTATTTTTAGTGCCTGCATTCCATGCTCTTCTTCCTACTCCACCTTGGCAGAAGCCACATTTAATTTTACTACTGAAGGTGTATTGTCTGCTGTATCTGTCTATTCTGCCTTGTGTTTTGTTGACGTTTCTTCTTTTTCTAATTTCTTGGCATTTGTCAAATAGTTCTCTTGATACGATTGGTGGATGGTGGTCTTTGATGTAGTATTTTTCTGATTCTCCAAAGTTGGCTAGTCTTTTCTTGCTTAAGGGGTCTACGGTAAATGATTTTCCTGATAATAGATCACCACAGTATTTTTCATTGGCTATTATACCTCTAACTGTGGAGTCTCCCCACTTAGGATTACCCCTCTTAGTCCTATATCCTCTTTTGGTTAGTTCTTTTGCTATGATGTGACAGCCTACTCCAGTGGCATAGGTTTCAAATATGTATTTGACTATTTCTACTTCTTCTTCATTGATGGATAGTTCTTTTGTTTCTTTATTATAGTCAAAGCCTAGACATCCATTAAATCCCACAAGTTCTCCTCTTTTCATTTTCATTTTGAGTCCAAGCTTCGTATTGGCTGAGGCTGTTTCTACGTCTTGTTGGGCTACTGCACTCATGAGTACCATTCCCATTTCCCATTGGTTGCTTAGGGTATGGATATTCTCTTTTTCAAAGAATACATCAACACCATATTCTCTTAGTTTTCTGGTGTATTCTATCATGGTTAGAGTATCTCTTGCAAATCTTGATATGCTTTTTGTGAGGATAAGGTCTATTTTTCCTTCTAGTGCATCTTGTATCATTCTTTGAAATTCTAGTCGTTTTTTTACGCTTGTTCCTGTTACGGCTTCATCTGCATATATGTCGACTAGCTCCCAGTCGGGATTGGCTTTTACCAATCCCTCGTAGTGAGCTATTTGTGATTTATAGCTTATAAGTTGTTCTTCTGAATCAGTACTTACTCTACAGTAAGCAGCTACTCTTTTTTTCTTTGCTTCTTTTCCCGTTCTTCTATTGATGTTTTTATTAGGTTTAATTACTTGAACCTCCACAGCTTGTCTCACCTCTTTCCAGAGTATGTTCCTATTAGTTAGTTGCTATTATACATTATGTTGGTTTATTTATCTAGTCTTTTTGTTGTTTTTTATTTTTTGCTTACTCTGCAATGTTATCTTTAATTGGTTATACTCCTTTCTTGTGATGAGTCCTTCATCAAGTAGTCGTCCTAGCATAGCAAGCTGAGTAGCGTATTTCATCAGTTTATCCATGTTTGTCCTCCTACTTGATGGTTTTATCTGTTATTTACTTTTATTTTCTTGATCTCTTGTCTACGGATGGTCAATACCTCTTTTTCTTTTATTTTTGATTCCTTATTTTTTATTTACTTCTCTTTCTTCTTTTATCCTATTAAGGGTTTCTAGGATTTTAGATAGTAGTGTTTCTACTTCTGTTAAGTCTATGTAGTTGATTTTCCCTTGATGGGCAAGCATAACTCCATGATTGAGTTTATCCCCTACTTCTTTAAGCTTTGGTGTATAGATCTTTAGGTTATCTATGATTCTTATTTCAGCTTCTAATGCTCTTTTTCTAGCGTAGGCACTTAGGTTTAGTCCTTCTCTTTCTGCTTTCCTGATAATGGTATTGTATTCTGTCTTAGTCACTCTTGCACTTATCCATCTTGTTTTATTTATGGTTATCACTCCTATGTTTTAGAGGGTATGGGATACTTCCCATTTGCCATTTTATTGGCAGAATTCATCTGTTTGTGGTACAAACAGGAAGCTTGCCAGCAACTAAGGTTGCTGCTATTACTCTCGCTATAGCTATAGCGTTCAGCAATTGATTGAACGATTTACTAGGTTAGTTTGATAATAAACTATGGGATATTGAAAACGAAATATTACTGATATTGATGCTACTGGTATATTCCTATTTATTAAGAAACATGTGTATGGTACTCTTAGCCCAGTTTTCTCCTGTTACTTCTTCCATTGCTTTGGCTATTTGAGAGTATGACATTCCCCTAGTCTTGAATTCTTTAATTAACTCTAGATTCTTTTCTGTTTTTCTTGATGGTCGTACAACTGGCTTTTTCACTGTGTTTTTTAGAGTGCTATGCTCCCTTAATAGCTTGTTATATTTCACCAGCAGGTCGTTATACTCTTCTTGACTCTTCAGTATTTGTTCTTTGTATTTTTCAATATCCTCCTTATCTACTGTAGTTAAACAGAGTTTGATGTTCTCATGATTTAGTTGTGCTATCTGCCTATCCTTGGCTTTTATTCTTTCTTGAAGTATGGATATCTCTTCTTCTGCTTTTTTAAGCTGTTCAGTGGTATTTGAACTAAATATATTAAATGCCATTATTCTCACTCCTATCTCTGATTATGATTGATTTACATCTCCATGTCCCATTCTTCATCATTATGTGATTGGTTCATTGGCTCATAATGACGAGGACTTGCTATTCCGAATCTTATGTTTACGCTTTCTCGAGCTAAAACATAGTTTTCTTCGTCTAAGCTGTAATAGATGTCTAATGGAGATACATTATTATCTGTATAACCATTGTAGAGGTTAAATCCTAGCTTTATTAATGCTCTTGAGCTTGTAGTAAGGTGTACATCACCTGATGTTAGACACTCAGAACTAATCATATGGTCACTGAAATCATAGATATGGTGTCGCTTTTGGTATAGGTCATTATTGACTGATAGGATGTAGAATAGTGTTTTTCTTTCTACGTCTTTTGGATGCGTGCCATCTTCCATTATTAATTGCATAAATTTTTGTTGATGTTCCTCATTTTTAAATATCATTATTTACAACTCCTCTCTAGGTTTATTTTGAAAATAATTATTTTACCCTCCACTTTATAGGACAGTTCAGAAGGGTTTGTAAACCATCTCTACATTTTGATATGCAAAAAACTAAGAGACCCTATGCTATCATAGAGTCCCTTAGCTTGGTATGGAGTTTTTTCAGCCTTTTTGTAATTGCCATCTTTGATACCTTAAATATATCCCATATCTGCCTATGGGTATATTCTTCATAGTACTTATACCTGATAAGTCTTTTTTCGTCGGTATCAAGATTAGCAATAGCACTTCGCAGGTTTTTCAAGGTCAGGTTTCTTAAAGCAGTTTCTTCGGTACTATATAAGTCAGTTACGTATCTGTCTAACATCGGTTCAAGCTCACCTTTACTAAGATGTCTACGATCAGAACGTCCCTGTGCTTTTATTCTCCGCTTATCTGCTTCAAGAAATTCTGCGACCTTCTTTGGCACTGAAATGTCTCGCTTTTCGTATGTAATTTTTACGTTCATTCTCTTCCCTTCTACTTGTCGCAAAAGGGTACACACAATGTGTATTACCAGCTACTGTAGCCAATTTTACAGCGGAATAGCATCGCTTATTTATTTGTTAGAGTGCCTAAATAGCATGCTATCAGGGTTACATATTATATGTAGTCCCTCTGGATTAAGATTATTTTATTTTTTTGAGGATTAGTGCTATGTCCTCAAGTTTATTTTATCATAGTAATAATTGCTATAAAATACATCATTTACAGATATCAGCTAAATTAAATCGCACTCATGCAGTATTTTATCAATAACTTCCCAAATAGCTAACGATGGATTCTCCTTATAATACTTATACCCTTTGTACTGATGCAATACATATCCATTCTCTTTATTACGTTGCATAATTGCTTTTGCACGGTTAATTGCAGCTATTACATCATCCAATGTTAGCTTATTTAAAATGCGTTTAAAGTTATTTTCATGTTTATAGTCATCCATATTTTCAAAATTCTCATTATAAGCACGATTAATAGGTCGGATATAATGTTTTCTATGCGATAATGACCCATTGCAATCAGCTTTATGTAGAATAATCCATAAATCAAAAGTTAAATTTGTATAACCAAATTTATAAGTTATTTGCTTACCCAAGCCTTTAGCTTTTTTCATGTTATCCATAGTTTCTTTAAATTCTTTCACATGAATTGGATCGTCACTCTCATAATCAGAAATATGATATATATCTGTTTTTCCAGTTATAACAAGTGATTTAGCTCGTTTTAGTGGGTTTTTTTGAACTGGGCAATCAAGAGAAACTTTGAAAGTAGCATTTGGTGTTTCATTTATCTTTGCTTGTAGCCACTTTAAATACCAGTTCTCAGTTTCTCCTTCTACACTAAAATAGTATTTTTTAGTTTTTTTCATCTTAGCCATTATTACACCTCACTTTCATTGGAAATGAGTTCCTCAAAGATTGGTGTAAAATCAATATCTTTAATTGCACCGTATTGACCAATAAAATAATGTTTCATATAATCCTCATGCTTACGAACACCTTTATCACCAGTAGTTCCAAAATCAGAAAGAGAGTATAATACACTATTATGCGTATCTTCATCTCTTTCAACAAATTTAATTTCATCTCTTCTGAATAGGTTAGAATTTAGAAATATTGGATTATGTGTATTAAAAATTAATTGAGCGTTATTAACGTTAATATCGTCATTATGAAATATATTCACAATATTCATTAATGCCATAGGATGAATTGAGGCATCAAATTCATCAACTATTAAAGTTCCTCCAGTGAGTATTGCCATTATTACTAACGGAAAGATATTGACAAAACGAATTGTTCCATAAGACTCAAATATTTCTGCAGCCATAGCAGCACTTTTATTGTCCTTCACATTTTTAAAAATAGAACATAACTTTACATCAGATTCATCATCGCTAACAACATATCCTAATACATTAGAATTAATTCCGAATAGCTTTGCAGCACTATTTGTAGTCTTTTCAACATAAACAGTTTGTTTTTGTGGGTCAACAAAACGTTTAATGAGTTGCATTGAATCCGCTCTGTAAACCACCATAAACTTATTAGCAAACCATGATGTAATAAGTTTCACCAAATCTTGACTAAAAATTAATTTAAAACCATTCGTCAAAAATAGTTCTTCATCATTTAAACTATTTTTTGATATTTCAATAAGACTATCCTCGTTTTGCTGAATAGTATCTAATATATAATTCTTTATACTTTTAAAATTGCCAAAAGATAAGGTTTTATCTCTTACAAACACCTTTTCTTCATTCACAAAAAGTTCTTCTTTTAATACTTTTCTAGAATAACTATCGTCCAAAAAGCAACCTAAATCTAAACTTACAGCATAATGTATCAGTAAGTCATTTTCCATAAATTTTATAGAAAATAGTACTGGTTCCGAACACTTTGCAGAATTATTTGGTATTAATTCCAATGCATTTGCTGCTGAATTTGGTGAAGACCTCTCTTCAGAATTTTTTATATTTCCTCTTAAAACAATAGCTCTAAAAGTATCCATTGAACCAATTATATTAGTTTTTCCTGTTGCATTAGGTCCATATAATACAGATGAACATAAACCTTTAAATTTTTTACTTTTTATTTTTTTTGTAAATACACTATAATCTAAGCCGGTTTGCTTAGGTGCAGCCATTAGCGAAAAAACGGTTTCATCTACAAAAGATTTGTAGTTCTTAGTTCTAAATTCTAAAAGCATATTATTTCCTCCATTCTGCAAAATTATTGCAAAATAATATTTACTATTATACCTATATTATGCTCGAAAGTCAAATATGCTATTCCTTTTTGAATAATTTCTGCAGAATAAAAAGTTTTTTTCGAAAATCAATTTAGGATTTTTTTATAACTATTGAATTTTTTCTATAGGTGAATTTTACTCTCTCATGTTAGTTTTAAAAAGTCTTATTTTCATTTTTACATCTCAAATAATAAAAAGACAAAATCCCTAATCCCTATAGAATTTTGCCTTTTATGATATCTTATATATATTTTATCTATAAACTATTTCACTTAAAACTACTTCCTCAGCCACACCCCTAGCAATATTATAATACACAACCCTATCCATAAACCCACAATTCTCTGGAATAGAATTCTTCTTAAGATACTGCTCCTCAATCAGTATAGCCATTTCATTAGCTTCATCATTTACTCTATGACAATGCTCCATCAACTCACCATTCACAAGCAATTCCCTATACATATATACCTTATGCTCTTTAAGATACTTGAGTCTCATTCCCCCATACTTCCCAAGCGGTCTTTCATCATACTTAACATCATTTGAAATCTGAATCTTAGGATATAATATCCCATCAACTTCTTCATACTCTAATTCCACAGGCTTAAACTTACTCATCTGAAAGCACCTCCATCATCATCCTAGCACCAATTCTAAAGCCTTCTATGAAGGTTTCAGCATAATAATAGGAGTCCCTTTCATTATGTGTGGTTGACAATTCATCAAATAGCTTAAATTCGTCTTTACTTAGTCTACTTATAAATTCATCTTCCAACTTATTAAGCCTTTTATTAATCTGATTAACCCCTTCACCTCTTGGCAAAGCATCTTCATTCCTGTAGATTTCACCATAATACAACTTCTCTAACATACGCTTCATTCAAATCACCTTTCTTTATTTTATTTAAAAGGTAATCCAAACAAAAACATCCTTATGTCCACTCACGCCCTACCTTAGTTCAGTACTGACTGAACATATCTACTCAGTACCTATTTTGATAGCAATACGCACCGTAACTTCTCTATTAAAGTTCTT
>JANQEZ010000033.1 GCA_028278115.1 Clostridia bacterium | reverse complement strand
AGGTTAAAACAGATTCATAAAAATCACTCAAATGAAATATCAAAACCCCCTTAAGTATTGATAAACTAAAATTAATGATTTACTAGCACAACGAGTTAACTTTATTTCACCAAGAAATATATAGGACTGAGAAAATGTATTTTCATCAAAATGAAAATTTACCAGTAAAAATTTAAAATTAGATTAGAATCAACAAATTTCAAGGTAAATTTTACAGAAATATGATAAAATTTACTTGAATTCTAAGAATATCATGATCATATTAAATGACTAAGGTCATGTACTACTTGAGTAAAAAGTGAAAAATGATACAGGTAAAAAAGGAATGATTTTTATAAAATAGACCCATAATGACACTCTAAAAAGCCAATAAAATGCTTATAGCAAATATATATAGGAAAGAGGGGATAGGATAAATGAAGGAGATTAAAAAAGAGCAGCCGAAGGATTTAAGCCATATACCTGAGCTTAATCAAGAAAAGAATTTCTTGGGAAGATGGGCGTCATTTTTTATTGATAGACATAGAGTTGTTTATCTAATGATATTCTTAATAGCTGTATGGGGATTTATGGCATACACACAAATGCCCAGGGAAGTAAATCCAGAGGTAAGGCTTCCCTATGGATATGTACTTACATCCTATATTGGTGCTGCACCTCAAGAAGTAGAAGCTTTAATAACAGATAAGATTGAGAAAGAAATGGAATCTATTGAAGATGTAAAGCTTATACAATCCAGTTCAGCATATGGTTTTTCGATTGTATTTCTAGAGTTTGAACCTGGAGTAGATTTAGATGAAAAGATTCAAAATATGAGGGAAAGAGTTCAGTCCATCCAATCTGAGCTGCCTGATGATGCCCAGCTCCCTGAAGTCAGCAGCTTTGAATCAAACAATGGACCAGTTATGATAATTAATTTATCAGGTGATTACGATTTTGTTGAACTTAAAAATATTGCAGAAAAAATGAAGTCTGGACTAGAAAGCATCAAGGACGTTTCAAGTGTTGAAATTATCGGTGGATTAGAACGAGAAATAAAAATAAATGTAAATCCACAAAGGCTTGCAAAGCACAATATATCCTTAGCTCAGATACATAATGCCGTATCAATGGCAAATGTTAATTTGCCCGGAGGCAATATTGTGCTAGATAAGAAGGAGTATAATATTAGAACCGTTGGGAAATTTCAAAGCATAGAAGAAATTGAAAAGGTAGTAATAACCTATGTTGGCAATAGACCGTTGTTTCTAAAGGATATCGCAGAAATAGAGGACGGATATAAAGAGCCAAAGAATTATTCAAAAATGTCAGTTGGACTTGGAACAGACGAGCCTTCCGTAAAAAATGCAATATCCCTTTCAGTAAAGAAGAATCAATCCGGAGATATCATCAAATTAAGTCAAGAAATACATAAATTTTTAGAAAAGCAGGATGGGACCCTATATCCTGAAGATTTACAAGTGGAAATCAGTGGAGATTTATCTGTTTATGTAGAGAATGAATTAGGTACAGTATTTGACAATGCCAAGGCAGGATTGTTTTTAGTTATAATAGTTCTCTTTTTATTCATTGGATTCTTTGAATCTTTGGTTGTAGCAATAGTTATACCACTGTCTATATTTGTTGCATTTGGTTTAATGAATAGCTTTGATATGACATTTAACACAATTTCATTATTTTCCTTAGTGTTGGCAGTAGGTATGCTTGTGGACAATGGAATTGTCGTAATGGAAAATATAGATAGATTGAGGCTTAAGGGAGTATCGACGAGACTTGCCGCCGAGGCAGGAACTAATCAGATAGCTCCAGCAATTGCAGCTTCAACATTAACTACATTAGCGGCATTTTTTCCTATAGCCCTTACTCCGGGAATAATGGGAGACTTCATAAGACCAATTCCTATTACCGTAATATTTGCACTTACATCATCCTTCTTTATTGCGGTAACCGTCACACCTGCTTTAAGCTCAAGGATGCTTAAAAGAAGTAATGAGAAGAAGAGCTTAAAACGACATCCAGCATTAGATAAAGCAATAAAGATTTTATGTATAGCTTTAGTATTTATATTGGCAATGACCGCATTTAGAGATAATAATGGAGGCTTACAAGGCTTTGGGATTCTATCCTGGACCTTCGCAATGGCATTTTCAATTGGAATAGCAATAAAAATGTTTAGAAAAAACACTAAAGAGAAAAAGCACCCAATTATCAAAAGGTATGGTGAGATATTATATTCCATAGTATCCAGTAGAAGAAAAAAGCTAATAGTTTTTGGAATAGTATTTATTGCATTTATCGGAAGTATAATGACCATACCCTTAGGGATACTTAAAATTGAAATGTTTCCAAGTGAAGACTTTACCAGATTAAATATAAATATAAAGGCTCCCGTAGGTACTGATTTAGATACTACGTCTGAAATAGTAAGTGAAGTGGAAAAGAGATTGTTTAACTACCCGGAAATAA
Source organism: Clostridia bacterium (assembly GCA_028278115.1). Lineage (GTDB taxonomy): Bacteria > Bacillota > Clostridia > Peptostreptococcales > Caminicellaceae > JANQEZ01. Next base: position 5,471 of record JANQEZ010000033.1, on the reverse strand, counting down.
AAAGCTTTGTAACTAATGTTGGTTTTGTTGGTGCAGATAGTCTCGAAGCCTTTTCAATAAGTGTAGGCAGTACTCCAAATAGAGCTCGTATAATAATTGATTTAGTTGAAAAGGAATATCGAGATAGAAAGAGTATGGAAATTGCCCAGGATATAAGGAAGAATATAAAGGATATACCGGGAGCAAATATAGATGTTAGTGAAGTTCAAGCTGGGCCCCCAGCCACTTCACCTGTATATATTAGAGTTGAAGGCGAGGCTCTTGACGAGCTTCAGACCATAGGGAAAGACTTCACAGAGATATTAAAAAGCATTGATGGAACTAGGGATGTTAGAAATACCCTTGAAGCCGGAGTGCCTGAGCTTCAAATAAAGATAGATAAGGAGAAGGCTTCAGCATTGGGGCTAGATGATATGACCGTGGCAATGGGTGTTAGGAATGCCATATATGGACGAAAGATTACGACTTTTAGAGATGATCAAGAAGAAATTGATGTGGTTATCAGAATGACAAATGAAAAGTTTGACAGTATAGAGGATTTAAATAAATTGTATTTTCACTCTAGACTTGGAGGCAAAGTACCATTTTCACAGGTTGCAACTGTAAATAAGACTAGAAGCTTTAGTGTAATTGAGCATTATAATACAAAAAGATATGTGGCTGTTGTATCAGATAAGGAAGATGATGTTGTGGCTGTAGATATCATAGATAAATTTCAGGAAGAAATTAAGGACTACAACCTACCTGATGAAGTATATATAAAATATGGAGGAGAAATAGAGGATATACAAGAATCCTTTACCGATATGCTTCTTAACATGTTTATTGCAGCCATCTTAGTATATATAATTCTGTCGGTACAATTTAATTCACTATCACAGCCCTTTGTAATTTTATTCTCAGTACCACTTGCATTAATAGGAGTTGTCTTTGGATTAATTATAACAGGGAATAACTTTGGATTTATTGCATTTGTAGGTGTAGTAGCTTTAGTGGGGATAGCAGTAAACGATGCTATAGTACTGGTAGACTATATTAATTATTTAAGAAAAAGTGGCTACGAAATTAACGAAGCCATTAAAGAAACAGGAATGACAAGATTTATACCAGTACTGGCAACAACTATAACAACAATAGGTGGTATATTACCACTAACCCTTAAACAACCGAGCTATGAAGCTATGGGATATTCGATAATCTTTGGCTTAGGAGTAGCCACAATTTTGACCTTGATGATAGTTCCTATCCTTTACTCCTTGGCTGATGGAATTAAAAGAAGATTTAAACGACCAGTATTTAGATTTTTTAGGAGGGGAGAAATCAATGAAAAGACTATTGATAATATTAGTAGTAATTAGTATGTTCTTGTCTGGATGTGGAGGTAAGGAACAAGCTGCAATACAGGGTGATAAAGCTGTAGAGGATGGAGCAGAGAATATTCTTGATGAAGAAATAATATACGTGAAAACCGGTATAGTCCATACAAGGAATTTTGATAAAACCCTCTCACTTCCTGCTACAATAGAGCCCAAGGAAAGGGTAATAATATCCAGTAAAATAAACGGTACAATAAAAAATATTTTTGTAGATATTGGAAGTAAAATAAAGCAAGGAGAGAGCCTTTGCAAAATCGACGATATTATATATAGAATTCAGTATGAAAAGGCTGATACAGCAGTTAAGAGTGCAGTTAATACCTTGAGAAGTATAAAGGATTACGATAAAAATGATGATATGAAATTTCAAGGAATTGAGTTAGCCGAGTCTCAATATGAAACTGCAAAAATAGCCTACGATAATACTGTAAAAACCTACAATAGAATCAAGGGGCTATATGGTGAAAATGCTATATCACAGTCGGACTATGAGACTATAAAGGGACAGTTTGATTTAGCAAAAAAACAGCTTGACTTAGCAACTACAAACCTCAATCAAGCCAAGAGAAATTGGGAATTTGATGTTGAAGCTGCTGAAATTGGACTTGAGGCAGCTAACAATGATTACAAGCTTGCCAAGGAGAATTTAGAATATACAAATGTATCAGCTCCATTTTCTGGAATCATAGCTGAAAGAAAAGTATCCATAGGAGAAAATGTAGGAGTAGGTACTCCGATGTTTACTTTGGTTAATACCGATAGCATGCATGCAAACTCTGGACTTTCCGAAAGGGACGTTATGATGGTTAAAGAAGGCCAAAGAGTAATGGTAAGTAGTGATACTTTAGGAAGTAAAGCAATAGAAGGAAGGGTAGCAGCTATAAGTCCCGTCATAGATGAAGCCAGCAGTACATATCCCATAAAGGTACTGTTAGAGAATAAAGATAATGACCTTAAGGGTGGAATGTTTGCAACAATCGAAATAATTGTGGATTCCCGTCAGAATGCCATAGCAGCAGCTAAAAATGCAGTTATCAATGAAAATGGTAAAGACTATGTATTTATTCAAAATGGCGATAAAGCAGAAAAGAGGCTTGTTAAGCTTGGATATTCCCAAAATGACTATTATGAAATACTAGAAGGGTTAAAAGAAGGAGAGATAGTAATAGAATCCTTTAATGATAAACTAGAGGACGGAAGCACCGTAAGAAGTAAATAAATATTTTTAGTAATAATGTAAAGAGCTTTATATATTAATCAATAATACTGTAAAAACTAAGGTAGAGAAACTTAGTTTTTACAGTATTATCTTTTTAAAATAAAGCTTTTAGTTTTTTATTGATTCAATTCTTTTAAAAGAGTGTCTAAATCAATTCCATGCACCATTGCTGCTTGCTCTAGAGATTCCATTTGAGATGCAGGGCATCCCAAACAGCCCATTCCATATCCCATCAAAATCTCAGCAGATTTAGGATTGATTTTTAAAATTTCACTAATTAAAGTGTCTTTAGATATTTGCATATCAATATCCTCCTTAAAATTATTTTTGTAGATGATAATATTTACTAACAATAAAGATAAATCTTTTAAAAGGATTATGAAGCCTTTAATATTTGATATGTAAAAGCCCTGCTGTCATTTATATAATCAGCATTGAAAATATAACAGAAGTCTGCATTGCCAGAGCTTATAAAGCTTGGCATACATAGCTTACGAAGCTCATATAATGTATCTAAGCTACCATTGGCACTTTGCCAATAGCTTTTAAATATCTGCCCTTTAAGCTTCTTATCTTCATTTATAGTAATATTATTAACATTATAACATGACATTCCATCTAATATATAATTATTTAAAGCTTTGTAAATTTCAATTGGGGAGTTAAGGTCATATCTTTTATTTGGATATTTTCCACTTTCTACAGCCTGATTTTTATGGTATTCCTTTATTATATTTAAACCATTTTCACTATGCTTGTAATCATTATTTTTTCTATATATAGTATTTTGCATAGTAATATTTTTATACTATGGATATAAAAAGTTAAAACTATATATAAACAAATATAAATAATAACGGAGGGTAGAAAGTGCAAGTAAAAGCTTTACTAAAAAAGAAGGGGATTTAAATTTATTGTTGAAATATATAAAATATTCTATAAAGATATAATTATAATAGAGGTGGCAAAATTATGTTATCTTTTAATTTAACCGTTGAAATGATACTGGATAATATCAATGATGCAGTATGTGTTGTTGATAAAGACTGTATTACAAGATTCTGGAATAAGAGGGCTGAAAAACTATATGGAGTCACAAGGAAGGAATTGCTGGGTAAAAAAATAACCTATTTCTTTCCCACTGCTCTGCTGCCTAAGGTTCTTAAGGAAGGGCGGCCCTATGAAAATGTATATAACAGTCCCAGGGAAAATTACCACAATATCATTACAGCAAGACCCCTTTATGATGGAAATGAACTAATAGGAGCTATTAGCTGCGATAGAGATATATCGGAATTAATTAGATTAACAACCCTCCTCGACAAGACTAAGCTTGGACTGAAGGTTCTCGAGGAGGAAATAAGCATACTTAATGAAAATAGATTTTCCTTTGACCAGATTGTAGGAAGTAATATAAATTTTATAGAAGTGATAAACCTGTGCAGGAAAGTATCGAAATCGAAAATAAATGTACTTATAGCTGGTGAAAGCGGTACAGGAAAAGAGGTCTTTGCAAGAGCAATTCATATCGAAAGCAGAAGAAAAGGAATATTTGTACCAATAAATTGCAGTGCAATACCGGAAGAACTAATGGAAAGTGAATTGTTTGGATATGAGGGAGGAGCCTTTACAGGAGCCCTTAAAAAGGGAAGACCGGGTAAATTTGAGCTTGCCAATGATGGGACCCTTTTTCTAGATGAAATTGGAGATATGCCCCTATCAATGCAGCCTAAAATACTTAGAGTTTTAGAGGATGGAATGATTACAAGAGTAGGTGGCTCAAAGGCAACAAAGGTAGATGTAAGAATTATAGCTGCTACCAATAAAAATCTAAAAAAGATGATGTATGATGGACTCTTTAGAAAGGATTTATACTATAGATTGAACTCCATTCTAATTAAGCTACCGCCCCTAAGGGAAAGAAGAGAAGACATTCCCCAGCTTGTAAATAGATTTATAAAGCAATTTTGCATAACATATCGTTCTAATATCCCAGAGATTCCATCTCAGGTTATGGAGGTACTCACTAATTATGATTGGGAGGGGAATATAAGGGAGCTTAAGAATATTATTGAGAGGATAGTTATACTAGTAAAAAATAATGATGTAAAGAGAATAGATATGAATTTTCTACCTAGAAGTATCATTGAAAATAGCACAGTAAAAAGGGAATATAAAAATGAAGCCCTTGATCTCAATAAAATCATTGAAAACGCCGAGAAGAAAGCTATACTAGAAGCAATGGAGTTTTCAAAGGGAAATAAAGCCAAGGCAGCCAAACTCCTTAATATACCTAGAAGTACATTATATTTCAAATTAAATAAATACCATATATAATAAAATCATCATCATAATAGACAAATAGATAACAAACTTTAAGCCCTAAATTAAAAAAAATGAAATTTTCTTATGAAACGTCAGAAAATAGACATTAAAGTCAATTTTCTGACGTTTTTTTATTATCCAAGAACTCAAACATTTTCCTAAAGAAATTGCATAGCCAAGATAAAGTAAACTCAAGTATTAGAAGTTAGATTGAAACCATTACCAGTAAAATATTAGGCTCAAATTATCTTCTTCTAAAACCTTATTAGAAAGACCCTAATACTTGCAACTTGCAACCTGGAACTTGGAACTTATAACTTGCAACTAAAAGGCGTCGACAGACGCCTCTACCTCTTATGTCAGAAAATCGACGCTTAATACTTGTTAATATAATAACTATCTGAAAATAAAATTAGAAAATTGAAATAATTCAGAAAAATAAATGGGATTCATTATATAATTAAAGAAGCAGCACCACCGGGGATTCATAATGACCTATGCAGTATATACAAAGGAAAAATAATAGTGCAGTTGGGTTTTTATGGCATAGT
>JANQEZ010000024.1 GCA_028278115.1 Clostridia bacterium | reverse complement strand
ATAAGTAAGCTGTATAAACTAGTCAGGGATAAGAGTCTTTCTGAAAGAAAGAATATAAAGGGTCTGTCAAAGGATAGAGCAGATATATTTGTGGGAGTTTCAAGTGCTGTTTACAAGCTTTTTGAGCATTGCAAATTAAAGGATTTAATTGTAAGTGGAAGCGGTATTAGAGAGGGAATAATATATGACTGCATACTTAATACTAATAAGCCTGTTAAAGATGTTTTAGATTTTTCCATACATAATATAGCCAGTAGATATGAGCTTGATATGGAACATTCAAAGCATATTTACAAACTAACCTCTTCTTTATATAGTCAAATAATTGGAAAGGAAAAGTCTGATGTTGATATACAAAAGATCCTTAAAACCGCTTCCATACTCCACGACACAGGGATAAATATTAGATTTTATAATCACACACAGCATTCATTCTACATGATCTTAAACGCAGGAATTAATGGATTGACCCATAAAGAACTGCTGATGAGTGCCTATATCGCAGCATTACATAGAAATAAGAAATTTAAGATTAATTGGGTTAGATACAAGAAGCTTCTTAAAAAAGAAGACGTAGAAATCATAAGAAGATTAGGGGTTCTGCTTAGGATTGCAGAGAGCTTTGATATATGCTTTAATAGGAGAATAAAGGATGTAAAATGTATATCAAGCTCTAATGAGGTAAAAATTCAAATTATTGCAGATACAAATCCAGAGGCTGAAATAAATCATGCCCTATCGGCATCTGAACAATTCAAGAAAATATTTAGAAAGAATCTTAGTATTGTTTAGAAGCTTTGCTAATGATTTTATAGACTATAGATAATGTCAAAATATATGCAAGTCATTGTTTTATGTCTAAAATAAATGCGTCTGGCGATGCGTTGTGGTTCTAAGTTCTAAGTTCCAAGTTGCAAGTATTAGGGTCTTTCTAGTAAAGCTTATAGGCAAGAACAAATGCCTCTGGCTACCTATTAAAAGTCCTGGCAAAATTTAACTGGTAATAGTTTGCATTTTACTTTTAATGGTTCATTTTTCTTTGTTTCAGCTATGCAATTTTTTGCAAGAATTGTTTGAGTTCTCAGACAAAAATAAAGGGGCTTAAGAGTTAGGAATCTACCTTTTAAGTCCCTTTAAAATATATAGATACTCATTTAACCATCTACTTTTAAAAGGCTTATTACTTCATTTACGAAAATCCCCACCTCTTATTTAAATGGAATACTTGTCTTCTCCTCTAGCTTCTTGCCCTTAGCCCTAAGATAATTTTTAAGCTTTTCCTTAGATGTATTCATTATAAGCTTCTCTGGCATCTCAACTATTTTAAAAACCTCCATAGATTTATCATGGTTTCCAACATCAAAGGATATATGGGCATCACTTCCCACAACAACATATACTCCATGTTCCTTTGCCTTTTCTGCTATCATTATACAATTATCTCTACTTCCGCTTCTTCCTGGATTTGTAAAGGTGCTGTTGTTTATTTCTATGATTTTATTCTTCCTTTTAGCAGCTAATACAAATTCTTCAATATCTATTGGGAATTTAGGATTTCCCGGGTGAGCAAGTATATCTATATAGTCATTATCCATTGCCTTAACAAAAGCCCTTGTATTCTCATCCTTTGTTCCCGGCTTAACACATACATCATGCAGACTTGCAAGAACAATATCCAACCTCTTCAAATACGCCTGTGGAATATCTATATTTCCTTCAAAATCAATTATATTTGCCTCTACTCCCCTTAGTATCTCTATTCCATCAATTTCTCTGGGAATTACCCTCTGATTGCCTATATGAAAGATATTGGGGCCACCAGGCATAGCTGGCCCGTGATCTGTAAAAGCCACAAGCTCTAAGCCCTTTTTCTTTGCCACATCTATATAGTCATGGATGGTGCTGTAGGCGTGACCGCTTGCAATCGTATGGGTATGAGTATCTAATATAAACTTCATTTGTTCAACTCCCTCCATATATTTCCCTTCTTTAATAGCCCCGATTTAAATCCACTATGTTAATCAAGTCCTCACCTTTAATAAATCTTCTCATATTTTCATATATGTTTGTAAACCTTCTTTCATTTCTCATCTGGGAAACCCAAGAATTATGGGGAGTTATATAAACATTTTCACCTTCCCATAAACAACTATCCTTTGGAAGAGGCTCGTGGTCAAAAACATCTAAAGCTACTCCCATGAATTTATCCTCATTGATTTTTCTAACCAAATCTTTTTCATTAATGATATTACCTCTTGATACATTAATTAGTACTGAGCCATCCTTCATTTTCCCTAGTCTCTCATAGTCCAATAGATTATGGGTATCCTTAGTATATGGAATGGTACATACAACTATATCTGATTTCTCCAACAGCTCATCAATTTCTGAAAGTCCATAGCATTTGTCAAAGTATACAGTATCTCTGCCCTTTGTATTAAGCCCATAGACCTTCATTCCAAACCCCTGAAGTCTTTTAGCTGCCTCCTGTGCTATTGTTCCCGTTCCTAGAAAGCCTATATTTTTTCCATATATTTCATATACATCTGTTGATAATTTCCACTGCTTTTCCATCTGTTTTCGGTAAAAATACTTACTATTTTTATAAATTTCCAATATCTTTAGAACTATCCATTCTCCCATAGGAATACTATAGCCGCCTTTATTATTCGTCAGCATAATTCCATTATTCTTTATGTAGTCCAGTGGTGCCTGATCTATACCTATACTTGATAGTTGAATCCATTTTAGATTATCTAACCTAGAAACATCAAGATTTTTAAAGGGATTATAGCAGACTAATACTTCAATATCTTCTACTCTTTGACAATTAGAAATCTCATTTTCATTTATATGTATAACCTCATAGCCTAGATCGTTTATAGCCTTCATTTTTTCCACGCCATAATGATATGTAAAAAGCACCTTCACAGTCATCACTCCTATATAACACTATTTCATCAAGCCCTGTAAATACCATTTAAAGATAAACGCTTTTAAACTTTAATTAATCTTTCAAAGAAAGCAATGAATGCTTCTACATTTTTTCTTTGGAAATATTAAATTATAAAAGCGTATATCCATACAAATATAAAAGCTACTGCAAAGCAGTAACTTTAGCCAAATATTTCCTTTTCATATTCATCAATACTATCACTAAGAACATCTGCTAATCCCACAAATTCACAACCAATCATATATCCTTCATTAAGCTTTTGACACCTTACTATTCTAAGCACGCTGTAGAACATCTTTTCATCGTCTATAATTATCTTAGCATTAAAATAATAACCAATAGACAATTCAATTTCGCTTATAAGACCTATACCGTTCTTTGAAACATTTATCAGTGTAACTTTATCACTGATATGTTTATAGTTTTCATCTCCTGATTTATATAGAGATTCAATTTCTAATTTGATATTTACAGGTAATCTCTTACTCCTTCTTTTGTCATCCATTGTTATTCCTCCCCATCAAATTATATATATTATTATAACATATCATAGATACCCAATAATAAATCTATTAATAATTTTTATATCACTGGGATTATATATTCTAATATATCCCTTATCATCATAATAAACAAGGCTACATATCCTATTAAAGAGGTAACTTTATTCGCTATGCTAGTAAATCATTAATTTTAGTGTTTCAATACTTAAGGGGGTTTTGATATTTCATTTGAGTGATTTTTATGAATCTGTTTTAACCTACAAAATATAAG
>JANQEZ010000012.1 GCA_028278115.1 Clostridia bacterium | reverse complement strand
TTATAATTATCATGATTCTAAGACAAGCTTCTTAGAAGGTGTTTTTGCCAGAGGTGATAGAAGATTAAGCGAGGTCTTAATAAAAGCAGTTGAAAAGGGCTGTAGATTTGATGGATGGCAGGAACATTTCCTATATGATAAATGGATGGAAGCCCTTGAAGAATGTGGAATAGAGCCTGAATTTTATGCAAATAGAAGAAGGAAGCATGATGAAATACTGCCTTGGGACCATATAGATGTAGGAGTTAGTAAAAAGTTCTTAATAGATGAAAATGAAAAGGCTAAAGAGGAGAAGCTCACCCACGACTGTAGAATAGGATGTACGGGATGTGGAATAAATAATGGTTTTATAGGTGGTGTTTGCTAATGTATAAGATTCTAGTGAAATTTATTAAAAAAGATAGAATGAAATTCCTTTCACATTTAGAATTGATCAGAGTAATTGAAAGGGCTATGAGGAGGGCAAAGGTACCACTTAAGTTTTCTCAAGGCTTCAACCCTCACCCTAAGATATCCTTTGCAGCTCCCCTTGCTGTAGGAGTTTCTAGTCAAGGAGAATACCTAGCCCTAGAGGTTGAAGAAAAAATAGAGCTTGATGAATTTCAAAAAAATTTAAACCATCAGCTGCCAGAGGGAATGAAATTCGTTAAATGTAAATATATTGATGTAAAGAGCAAATCATTGATGAGCCTTGTAGAGAATGCTACCTATATTGTAAAATGCAGTACAGTGATGAATTATAATTCCGATGAAATAAATAATTCCATAGAAAAACTTATGAGCTATGATGAAATTCTATATGAAAAAAGAGGAAAGAGAAATAAGATAAAAACTGTTGATATAAAAGAGCATATTAAGGACTTTATAGTTATATCAATAGAAGATAAAGAAATAATATTTAAAACAACCGTATCTACTGGGAGTCAAGGTAACTTAAAGCCAGATATATTAATTAGAAAACTGGCTGAACTTGAAAATATACAAATAGACATAGAGAGCATAAGAGTACATCGCCTTGAGACTTTTTCGTCTAAGGGCAATGGTAGATTAATTCCAATTGAAGATGTGATTTAATCTTAATCTAATTTTTAGGGTGGGAAAGCAATGAATAAAATAGTTATTGATTCTGGATTCAGCCAAAGCCGTGTTGCACTTTTGGAAAATGGAGCGTTGGTTGAGCATTATATCGAAAGCAAAAACTTAAAAAGGCTCGTGGGAAATATTTATAAAGGCAGAGTTAAAAATGTATTACCTGGGATGCAAGCTGCCTTTGTTGACATTGGTTTAGAGAAAAATGCTTTTTTATATGTTAAAGATGCAATTCCCCAGGAAATATTAAATAACAAGAAAATATCTTCAAAGGATATTTCCATAAGAGAGGTTGTCAAAAATGGACAGGAAATTATTGTTCAAGTTATTAAGGAACCTATGGATAGTAAAGGTGCAAGGGTAACTACACACCTTTCATTTCCAGGTAGGTATTTAGTTTTGATGACAAATGTAGATTACGTTGGAATATCTCGTAGAATTGAGGATGAAGAAGAAAGAAATCGACTTAAAAATATGGCTGAGAAAATTAAACCCGATGGCTTGGGATTAATAATTAGAACAGAAGCTGAAAACAAGGAAAAAGAAGATTTTGAAGAAGATTTAAAATACCTGTTAAAGCTTTGGCAGAAGATAGAAAAAGAAAAAAAACTAGGCTTTCCACCTAAAATATTATATAGGGATCTTGACTTGATTCATAGAACAATAAGGGACTTATTTATTGATGATATAGGTGAGCTAGTTATAAATGATAAAGAAAATTATAATACAATCATAGATTTTTTAGAGCTTATTTCCCCTGAACTAAAGGATAGAGTAAGATATTTTGACCCGGGAATAAATATTTTTAGCTACTTTGGAATTGAGAAAATGATTAAAGATGCTTTGAAAAGAAAGGTTTGGCTCAAAAGTGGAGGTTATATAGTAATAGATAAAACAGAGGCTTTAACTATTATAGACGTAAACACAGGAAAATACGTTGGTGTAAACGATTTATCCGAGACTATAATTAAGGTAAATAAAGAAGCAGTAAAAGAGATAGCTAAACAAATTAGACTCAGGGATATAGGCGGCATCATAATAATAGATTTTATAGATATGCCAAGTAAAAAATCTGAGCAGGAAGTTTTGGAAATTTTGACGGAAGAATTATCTAAGGATAGAGTAAGAACCAATGTTTTAGGTATGACAGGACTTGGGCTTGTTGAAATGACAAGAAAGAAGGTTAGAAACCGGATTAGCTCAATACTAGAGAGAAAATGTCCATATTGTGATGGTCTTGGAATGGTACTTACCCCCGAGGTAGTTATAAATAATATAGAGAATGAGCTTAAAAGAATAGCACTTCATACAAACTCAGAGGCTGTAATCATAGAAGTAAATGATGAAATTAAGAATATATTAGATGAAAAAATGAAGGAGTATTTATCAGAGATAGAGAAGGTTTTAAAATTAAAGATATATATTAGAGCCAATAATAATATACATGCCAATGAATACGAAGTAAAGCACAAGGGAAGATTAGATAAAGCCAAGGAAATGCTAGAGGAAAAGTAAATAGTAGAAGGTGCGTAGTGGAAAGAAATAAGGAAAATTCAAAAGCTTAAAAGAAATGACCTAAAAGCTTCGCACCTCCCACAATAACAAAGCTTCTCTGAAACTTTGTTGTTGACATTACAATTCACCTATGATAACATGTATGTGTTGTGGATATAAAGCTATACGCATTATATCCTTTGTAGCCGCTCGAATCGGGTTTAAAAACTAAGAGTTACCTGGATTTGGCGAGTCTGGATTGAGGAGGTGTAAATATGTACGCAATTATCGAAACTGGTGGAAAGCAATACAGAGTTCAAGAAGGAGATACTCTTTTTATCGAAAAGCTTGAAGTAGCTGCTGGTGAAACTGTTAACTTTGATAAGGTTTTAGTAGTTTCTAATGAAGGCAAGCTGGCTGTGGGTGCTCCATTCGTTGAAGGTGCAAAGGTTGAAGCATCTGTAGTTGAACAAGGTAAAGGACCTAAGGTTATTGTATTCAAGTACAAGGCTAAGAAGGACTACAGAAAAAAGCAGGGACATCGTCAGCCTTATACAAAAGTTAAGATTGAAAAAATCAACGCTTAAGGTCAATTAAAATGATTAATATAAGAATCTATAGAAACAAAGAAAAAAATATAGTATCCTTTAGTGTCAAAGGACATGCTAATGCCGATGAATATGGTAAGGATATAGTATGTGCCAGCATATCTATTCTTACTCAAACGGCTGTATTGGCACTTCATGAGGTAGGATACATAGATGTTATATATGAGATGGAAGACGGTTTACTTAATTGTAAAATTCCAGATAATATAGATTCTACCAAGAGAGAAAGAGCCGATATAATTCTTGACACAATGTTAATAGGAATAAAGGGAACTATCGGTATGTATCCCCATTATATAGAGCTTCAAGATGAGGAGGTGTGAAGCGATGTTATTCAAGATTAATCTTCAGTTATTTGCCAGTAAAAAGGGAGTAGGTTCTTCTAAAAATGGTCGTGATAGTGAATCTAAAAGACTTGGTGTTAAGAGGGCTGATGGACAGTACGTTAACGCCGGAAGCATTTTAGTTAGACAAAGAGGAACTAAGATACACCCAGGTAACAACGTAGGAAAAGGTGGAGACGATACTCTTTTCGCTACAGTAAACGGTGTGGTTAAATTCGAGAGAAAAGGCAAAGCTAAGAAGCAGGTTAGCGTATATCCTGTAGATGAAGCTGCAGCACAATAATTTGACAGAAAGCCCATACTTAAGGTATGGGTTTTTATAGTTTATATAGATGTGTGACTTAGAAACTTAACCTTTTTTTGAAATATTTCTCAGGCTAAAACTACAATGTCTATTTGGCTAACAGCTAACGGCTGACAGCTCACAGCAAAACATTGAAAGTAAAACTTCTCAGTCACACATCTATATAGGGTTCATATAGTAGAACTAAATTTATACATATACTATATTAATGTACATATACGTAAATTGATGTACATGTACAAATACTCAGGGTTTCTGGGAGTTTTGGAGATGTGTAAATTAAAGTCTCTACTTGAATCCCTATAAGCTTCCAAGTCATATTTTTAAAGTTGAAAGATTTTGAGGCATTCTTTTTTTGAGAATACATAGAAAAACAAATGGGAAAACTAGATTAAGCTTAGCTTCATAGTTTTCTTGAAGCTTGTGAAATGGAACCTATAACAAAATTATATCATTGTTATAAATTTTCTTTAAAAAATACTTATACATATATAAAGGTGATGAAAATGTTTGTAGACAAGGCTAGAATATTTTTAAAAGCTGGAAAGGGTGGGAATGGAGCTGTTTCCTTTCGTAGAGAAAAGTATGTTCCCGCTGGTGGACCAGATGGCGGCGACGGAGGTCGTGGTGGCAATGTAGTATTTATAGTGGATGAAGGACTGAGAACCTTGATGGATTTCAGATATAAAAGTAAATATGAAGCTGATTCTGGAGAAAAGGGTATGCGAAAAAACAGATTTGGAAAAGATGCCGATGATTTAGTTTTGAGGATACCTCCTGGAACCATTGTAAAGGATGAGGAATCGGGA
>JANQEZ010000430.1 GCA_028278115.1 Clostridia bacterium | reverse complement strand
TTTTCCGCTATAACATCATATCCAATAGAAAATAGATTCCTCTTTTGGCTATACAGAGGTGTAAAATCCATATCTTCTATTAGCTTCTCAATTCTTTCGATAAGGTTTTTTATAGATTCTAGATATCTCTCACTATTATTGCTTAAGATATTTATTTTTTCCTTAACCTTAGTAAAGCTCTTATCCTCATCATTCTTCCCTTTATTTACAATGCCTGACAAAGCACTGTATTGATGATTTAACTCCTTAAAGGAGATGTTCTCTAAATCTTCTTCCAAAACAAAGTTAATCTTTGAATAGGGTCTTTTTTCTGCAAGACTCTGTAGCTCTTTATATGTTTCTTTATCTATTAGTAGCATATCTATATCTTTTTTAAATGCCTCTATCATTTTTACAAACTTTCTATCCCAATTACTATCTCCATATTTTCCTGCTGAAAGGGAATCAAGTATTTGAGAATACTTATCTAAAGTCATATCTTCCGCTGTAAAACTGTCAAGCAATTTGCTTAGGATTTCATCCTTTTCCTCAAGTAAATCAAATGTATCCTTAATACCCTGTAAATTGTTATTGATATCAATAACCCTTTAGAATAATAATTCCTTAAGACCTTCTTTTAAGGTTATTAAATATCCAATATAGTTACCACTATCAACTGTGGAGATATAAAGAGGTCTTAGAACGTCCAAAGTCTGTGTATTATACCAGTTAAATAGGTGACCCTTCCAAGTTTCAAGCCTTTCAATTGTAGTGAGGGTTTTCTTTAGATAATCTATTAGATCTATGGTAGAAATATAACCAAAGTCCTTTGCTGAAAGTATTGATATTAAAAGAAATCCTATGTTTGTTGGCGATGTTCTATGGGCTATACCATTGTCTGGTTCTTCTTGAAAATTGTCTGGTGGAAGATAGTTATCCCCCTGGGACGCAAAATCTTCATAATATGACCATGTTTTTCTTGCTATTCTTCTTAATACCCTTCTATCTTCGTCCCCAAGCTCTTCCTCACGATCAACTTTACGACTCAGATTATGGGCTATCACTGGAGATATCAACCATAAGAAACCTATAGGTATTGCTAATAATCCATTTATTACGTTGGAATATAATGCAAGAACTATAGTTAAGACGGCTATAACTACTGATACTATCATCCTCCTAATGGAGCTTTTAAGGTCATTAGTAAGGGTTTTTTCCACATCAGCTGCTGTTACCCACTCTAGGAGATTTTTCTTTGATACAAATATCCTATAGAGGGTCCTAATTATTGCATCTAACATCATGTATGCTCTATGTGGTAAAAAAACGAACAATATACAGGTCTGATATAGGGGTTCCTTTATACCGTAAACTATTTTAGAGTTAACATTCTCCCTTAATGTCTTATAGTTTTTTGAAATTAGGAAATTCATGAACTCAAGTAAAATTGGGAATCCCATCGAAAATAGTGTGATCGCCACCCAATAAAGCCCGTTTCCCGGTAAAATAGTTAGTCCAAGAATTATTATTAACAGCTCAGAAATTGGGAGAATACTCCTTCTAAGATTGTCAAGAATTTTCCATTTGCTAAGTGTAGAAAGGGGGTTCTTAATCTTTTCACCCTGTCTATTTTTTACACTACCGCCCAACCACGGTAACAGCTGCCAATCCCCCCTAGCCCATCTATGGGATCTCATAATATATGAACTATATTTAGATGGATAGCCATCAATTAGTTCAATGTCCGTCGCTAGTCCAGCCCTTATATAACTGCCTTCAAGCAAATCATGGCTTAGTATTGAGTTATCAGGCACTTCATCCATTAATACTCTGTTAAAAAGCTGCACATCGTATATGCCCTTTCCAGTAAAGCTTCCCTCACTAAATAGATCCTGATATACATCCGATGATGCAGTAGTATAGGGATCTACTCCTCCTTGACCAGCAAAAATTCTTGTAAATTTTGAAGTATTTGCACTTTCTATGTCTATGCCTATTTTAGGCTGTATTAATCCAAAACCACCTGTTACTATTCTCTTATTCTCATCATATCTTGCTCTATTCAATGGATGACTTAT
>JANQEZ010000429.1 GCA_028278115.1 Clostridia bacterium | reverse complement strand
CTCCTAATAAGTAATTTTCCGACTTTGCCAGTTCAAGTTCATTTAGAAAGAGGGATATGGATTTATTCATATTACTACCTTTCCAGGCTACCACTAATTCGTATTCATCTTGCTCACCATCAATATCAATAAAACGAAGACTGGAGCTTGAATAAATCTGTAGACTTTTAGGTAAAATCGCTATTCCCATTCCCGTATCCACAAGCATTAGAACTGTACTAAGAAGTCTAGGTTCACTTATTATATTTGGCGAAAAACCGTTATTACCACAGATTAATAGAGTTTGATTAAAGCCCTGGGGGGATTCTTGTCTATTGAGGACAATAAAACCCTCATCGGCTAAATCGGAGATTTTTATGCTGGGCATATTGGCTAGAGGATGGTCACGATACATTACTACCGAAAGCTTTTCAGTAAATATATTTTTTTTTCTAAGTCCGCTAATTTTATCTACTCCAAAACCAAGGGTAAAGCCTATATCTAACTCCCCAGCGTTTAGTGACTCAATTAACATACCATGATTGTATTGGTCTATATGAAGGTCTATCTGGGGATAGCTGCTGCGAAACCGTCGGATTAGATGAGGTAAAAAAATCTTTTCTGTATAACCTAAAAAGCCTATACTCAGATTACCTATTATCCCTAATTCAGCTTGCCGGGTTTTTTTTATTGCTTCCTCAGATTTGTTTATTAGCTGTCTTGCCTCCTGCAAAAGGACATTTCCAGCATTGGTTAGCTGAACTGAACGTTTATTTCTAATAAACAGCTTTACGCCAAGCTTTTTCTCTAGATCAGCAATTTGTTGACTAACTGCTGATTGAGCTATGAATAGATGTTTAGATGCTTCAGTAAAATTTAAATGCTCTGCTACCTCGATGAAATAACGCAGTTGTCTTAAATCCATAGATAGTCCTCCTTTTATTTTAATAAATAAAATACCTAGAAATACCAACTCCCTATAAATGAATAATAACATTTCTTTCTTTTTAGCACAATATAAATCTGTTTTTCTTATTACTGATATATGAATATTATATTTCACAATACACATAATATTCAGTATTCTATTAATAGAGTTGAATATTTCTGAAAATTTTTGAACAATTCAGATAAATGAGAAAATACTATAATTTCGACTTGGCAAAAGTGCATAGTGTATATGGTACTCAATTTTTAGAGTATTAAAAAGTAAAAAAGGAGGGTAATTATGGCTAAGGTTAAAGTAATAGAAAAATACTGTAAGAGCTGCGGTCTATGTATTGAGGTATGTCCTAAAAAGATATTAACCATAGGTGATAAAACCAACGAAAAAGGATATTTTACAGTTATATGTACGGATCAAGAGAAGTGTATAGGATGTACTCTATGTGCTAAAATGTGTCCAGATGTAGCTATTGAGGTATATAAAGATAAAAAATAGGAAGGGAGAAGGTTTAGATGGAACGAGTATTAATGAAGGGCAATGAAATAATTGGCGAAGCCGCTATCCGTTCAGGCTGCAAATTATTTTTTGGATATCCTATTACGCCATCAACAGAGGTTATAGAATATTTATCAGCTAATTTCCCAAGGGCTGGAGGAACAGTGCTGCAAGCTGAAGATGAAATAGGTGCTATTAATATGTGCTATGGTGCTTCATGTACAGGAGCAAGAGTTATGACGGCATCATCAAGTCCCGGAATCAGTTTAAAGCAAGAGGGGATTTCCTATAGTGCGGCTGTAGAACTACCTATGGTTATTGTTAATGTTAACCGTTGTGGACCAGGACTAGGTGGACTAGGGCCAGCTCAATCCGATTATTTTCAGTCTACAAAGGGTGGAGGTCATGGAGATTATCGTGTGATTACCTTAGCTCCCTCTACTGCCCAGGAGCTTTATGACTTTACAATGCAGGCCTTTGATTTAGCAGATAAGCATCGTAACCCTGTATTGATTTTATCTGATGGGTTCTTAGGCCAGACTATGGAGCCTGTAGTATTAAAGGAAAGACCTAAAGCACCAGAATATGATAAAAGCTGGATTGTTAATGGATCAAAAGGCCGAGAAAAACGCATTTTAGCTAGCTATTCACTAACTAATGAGATTGGCGAGAAGAATAATCTATATTGGGAAAAGAAGTACAATGGTATTCAGGAGACTGAGCAGCAATGGGAAGAATTCTATGCAGAGGATGCAGAATACCTACTTGTAAGCTATGGAACAACGGGAAGAATATGTAAGAGTACAGTATTAAATGCCAGAAAAAAAGGTATTAAACTAGGATTAATTCGTCCTATAACCTTATGGCCATTCCCCGATAAAGCATTTATTCCATATAAAGATAAAGTAAAAGGCATGGTGACGGTTGAACTTAATACTGGTCAGATGATTGAAGATGTAAAGCTTGCTGTTGAATGTAAGATGCCGGTACACCTTTATAGAAGACAAGGCGGCATGCTGCCAACAGAGAATGAAATATTAAATTATGTTGAAGATAAATTCGGTTTATCTAAGGAAGGGGAGGCGTAGGTTATGGAAAAAGTTTTTGCTAGGTCTAAAGGACTAACAGACGTACCTTTTTCATTCTGTCCCGGGTGTACCCACGGAATTATTATGAGGTTAATTGCAGAGGTACTTGAGGAATTGGATATTATTGAAGATACAATTGGAATTTCTCCAGTAGGATGTGCAGGTTTCTCTCAGGACTTTTTTAGCTGTGACTTTATAGGAGCTGCCCACGGTAGAGCACAAGCTGTAGGTATAGGAGCTAAAAGAGCATTGCCAGACAAAATAGTATTTACCTATCAGGGTGATGGGGATATTGCTGCCATAGGAACACAGCATGCAATCCACGCAGCGGCAAGGGGTGAGAAAATCACTTCTATCATGGTTAACAATGCTATATTTGGTATGACAGGTGGACAAATGGCACCTACAAGCCTTGAGGGTATGAAGACCGTAACAAGTCCCTATGGTAAGGATGTTTCAACCACTGGTTATCCCATAGATATGCCAACCCTTGTAGCTAACCTTCCAGGAGCAGTATATGTAGCTTCTGTATCTGTAGATTCTCCAAAGAATATAGCTCAGGCTAAGAAAGCCATTAAGAAGGCCTTTAAAGTTCAACAGGCTGGATTAGGCTTTTCGCTTGTAAGTCTACTATCTACATGTCCAACTAACTGGAACATGTCACCTTCTGATAGTTTAAAGTGGCTTAGAGAAAACATGATGCCTGTATATAAAATGGGTGAACTTAAGGTGACTGAGGAGGTAGAAAGCTTATGATGGATAAAGTAATAATTGCTGGCTTTGGAGGTCAAGGAGTGATGTTCTTAGGTAAGGTTTTGGCATATGCAGGAATGGGCTCAGACCTAGACCTTCTTTGGATACCATCCTATGGACCGGAAATGCGTGGAGGTACAGCAAACTGTTCAGTAATACTATCGGATGAAGAGATTAATTCTCCCGTTATAGATTACTCCGATGCAGCCATTGTACTCAATAAGCCAGCCTATGATAAATTTGCTCCCCGTGTAAAGCCAGGTGGAGTATTGATAGTAAATTCTTCTCTAGCGAAATTAGAGGATGTTAGGGATGATATAACTATTGTTCAGATACCAGCAACAGAGATGGCAAACGAACTAGGCAATACCAGCATTGCTAATATGGTTTGTCTTGGAGCTTTACTACCAAGTCTGAACTTAGTTGATTATGAAAAAGTAGAAAAGACTATGGATAAATTAACTAAAAAAAGACCACAGCTACTTGAAGTGAATTTAACTGCTATAAATAAGGGTATATCCTTTGTTAATGAGTAAAGGAGACGGATAATAATCTGTCTCCTTTTAATGAAGGATTAATATTTTAAAGCTCATGCATAAAAATTTAGGAAATCTGAGACTAATTGATAATTGACAGATTATTTGGTATAATTAACGTTGATTAATTCTATCGGGAGTGTGATAATATGGTATTTGAACTTGAAGTAAGGGAATTACTCAAAGGGCTCTGTGCAAAGTCTGTTGGTATGACTGATGGCGACAATTTGTACAGAGCTGACTGAGGTAGTCGCCTCATGAAATAAAATTCATACCTTTACAGGCTTTGCATCCTTAATTTAAAATTTAAATTTAAGGAGCTGAGCTTAGTGAGATATGTGAATGCGGACACAATTTTACCTGAGAATCTAATAAAGGAAATTCAAAAATATATACAAGGTGAATATATATATATTTCTTCCCAAGGTTTAAAGCGAAAGAAATGGGGAGAAAAATCTGGAAGTAGAAAGTATATTCAAAGCAGAAATGAAGATATACGCAATAAGCATAAGGAAGGCACTACAATTTCAGATTTAGCCGATGAATTTTTTCTTTCTATTCATAGTATTAAGAAGATTGTATATACAAAAAACAAATAAGCAGGCTTCCCCGAAGTCCGAAGTTCGAGGAGTGCTGAAGGTGAGAGGTTGCAGCGTATAAAGAAATACGTAAGAGTTCTCACCTTTAGCAACAAGGAAGAAATTCGGGTTTCGGGACAGCATGAGCCATTACTTTTTCTATGGAAAAGTAATGGCTTTTTAAGTATAAAGAATAGTATAGAATAGTTTGTGATATATCATTTTTGCACAGTCCATATTAGAATTATAGATGGAAAAGAAATAGCCAAGAAAATGTAATTATACAAATAATAATTAATAAGACTTGTATAAATGATATCTTTTCTTGGATTAAGGTATTATTGGAGGGAGATACTATGAAAGATATAAACTATGAAAACTATTTTTGGCAAAATGAACTTGTGCGACTCCGGTCAATAGAGGAAAGGGACTGGGAGGTTCATCACTACAATCGCTTTGATACCCAGGGAAGGCGCCTTGTAAACTTAGAAGTAGAGCTTCCACCGACTAGAGCTGAAGCAGATGAATTTGTTGAGAAGTTCATAAACTTTAAACCAGGCACCGGAAGATTGATGTTTACTATTGAAAATCATGATGGAGAAAATGTGGGAGCATTAAATTTAAATGCAATAAATGAGAAAAACGGAACCTTTAGCATTGGAATGATGATAGACCGTGACCATAGAGGCAAAGGTTATGGTACTGCTGCAATGGAGATTTTACTTGGATATGCTTTCTATGAACGCAGACTTAATAAATATTATGGACATGTCATTGAGGGAAATATAGGTTCTATAGCGATGCTGAAAAAATTAGGTTGTGTACAGGAGGGCGTAAGACGTCAAATGATTTATACCGACGGAAAATATCATGATGAAATATTATTTGGTTTGACTAAGGATGACTTCATGGAAAGGGAGAGAAAAAAAGCATATTAAAGCCTTTATTAAATGCAGCTACTTTAAAGGAAATATAATAAAATTAGCATGTCGAGAAATGTAAAAAATATCCCTTGACATAATATCTAATCCTGCTATAATATAGTAGTGCTAGGAAAAGGATATCACATGGGGGTAGATGGGTGCTGGTGTGCCCTCTGGTCTTCAAAACCAGTTTGAGGGGTTAAGAGCTTCTTAGGTGGGTTCGATTCCCACATACTCCCGCCA
>JANQEZ010000005.1 GCA_028278115.1 Clostridia bacterium | reverse complement strand
TTCCAGTCAAAAGTTTAATTTATACACATCAAAAATCCCTAGAAACATCGGATATTTTGATATGTATAAATTAACATTTACTTTGGATTCTCTATAGATAAACGCTTTTAAACCTTAATTAATTTTTCAAAGAAAACAATGAATGCTTCTAAATTTTTTTCTTTAGGAAATATTAAACTATAAAAGCGTATATCCATAATCTAAATTGCTGTAAGCTGTCAGCCATTAGCTAAAGGTTTAGTAAGTATAATATGTATTGTTAGGGAAATTCTCAATTATAGCTTAAGCTTTTTAGTCACATATCTATAGATTAGTTTATACAGGGGAAAGGGGTTATATCTATTGGAGAAATTAACTTTTAAAATGGAGAATTACCTTGAGGCCGTATACGAACTTTCAGAAAAGGGCTCAGGTGGTGCAAGATTATCAGACATAGCTAAATATCTAGGGGTTACAAAGGCAAGTGCAAACAGTGCAATGTCAACATTATCTGAAAAAGGTTTAATAGTAAATGAAAAATATAAGGAGATTTTCCTATCTCCTAAGGGAAAAATCTTAGCAGAACAAGCCTCCCATAATCACCATGTGATACGTCGTTTCTTTACTGAGATTCTAAAGATTGATCCTAAAATTGCAGATAAGGATGCATGTGCTATTGAGCATGTTATAAGTAGTGCATCGGTCCTTGCTATGGAAAATTATTTTGAAAACCAATAATCCTTATATAAGCATAGTTTCATGAAAAAAAGCATCGCAGTCTTAAAAAACTACGATGCTTCACTTTTTGGATTATTTATCTTCATTAATTCTTTGCATCATTTTTTTGAAAAACTCAACTAGTGTTTCCTCTGAAAAATGTGGTGCATTTTCAAGGGTAGTCAGCTTGCAATCAGGTAATAACTGTGAAGTTTTAAGGGCAGCAGCAAAGGGTGCTTCTTCATCGGCTTTACTATGCTGCATATAGACAGGTCTTACAACATCCTTTAATGAGAATCCCCAATCAATGGATTGCAGCTTTGCTTCTTGAGCCATTCCAAGACAATTATTTGCCATGGAATCTTGAAAATCATCGAGCTCTAAAACTTCCTTTGGAAGTGGTTTAAGATACATCTCATATAAAGAATTTGCAATATCTTTAAGGCTTGATTTTCTATAAAAGCTGTATTCTTTTTTAACATTTTCTAGATTAGGATATGAGTTTAAGACATCTGGTTCACATAAACCCGGGAGTCCACTGTATATGAATATACGCTTAACATTCTCAGGCATCAATGCCCCAAGTGCATAGCAATAGGGGGTTCCTGCTGACATTCCAAGCAAATCAAATTTAGTTATACCCAATTCTTTAATAAGGGTCCCTATAATTTCTGCCCAGTCTGCATAGCTTTTCATTTCATTAACTGAAGATTCTCCATATCCTGGCCTAGCAATATTTATAATTCTAACACCTGTCCCAGCTAAATCCTTTTCTAAACTGGGCTGCTTGATGCCTCCTACGAGTCCATGATGGGATAATACAGGATATCCCCCTTTATCACCATAATCTGTAAAGGCAAGCTCTAACCCATTATCATAAGATATTTTTTTTATCATAATACCCCTCCATATGCTTTTAGTCTTTAAATTTTAAATAATGTATTTACATTATTATATCAATATATTACGTATCAATCAATAACGATTATCATTATCATTTATTCAGTATTTTTTTAAATTGCTATTGATATATGATATTCCCAAATCCAATCTAACTAAATCCCCTAACCATTTTACACAAGTTATTTGTTAATCTTCTCAACTCTATATCCTATTTCTTTATTACCCAGCCTATAGGATTTCTTTATTAGCTCATTCTTTGATGTCTCTTTGCCGATATAATTATCAATTGTCAATTGATCTCTATTATCAAAATATTTTTCTAAAAGTCTTTCCTCTAAATCTTCTTGGGAAGCTAATGTATAATCATCTAGTATATGCATTAGATTAAATCCAGCTTTTATCAATGCTCTACCCAATAATATGGACCTATGGCAGTTGATCGGGTCTTGCATTGCACCCAATAATACAATTTTATATCCTTTTTTACAACCAACCTTTAACCTCTCTATACCCTTTAAGAAATCTTTGTCAAGTACTACCTTTTCAAAATCTGCATAGCCTTCTTCGTTATACAAGCTTCTATCTTGCCTTTGGACTGCAAATTCCTTTCCCATGTATATATAAATATATCCTTTATCACTCAATGTCTTGGCAAAGGCTTCTTTATTGAATTGCACATTATACTTAGAATATGGTGTCCCTCTGATATCCACTATACAGTTTATATTGTAGTAATCTATCATATTCAGAAATCTATCCATAGAATAGTTTGAATGACCTATCGTAAATATATCCATGATTCCCTTTCACCTTCTTTAAAATTCATTCTTTACAAATAATATTAACAGGATTCTAAATACTATTCCATATCTTAAATCATAATTTACATTAATTCTATCTTCTTACATACTTTTTAGATTAAATTTTTGATAAAACTTTTATAGGTATTTTAGGTAAAACTACAACTTATACACGCCTCAAAATGCCCAGAATCATTGCATATTTGAGTCATGTATAAGTTAAGTTTTACTCTATAATTCTCCTATAGATGTGTGACTGAGAAGTTTTACTTTCAATGTTTTGCTGTGAGCTGTCAGCCGTTAGCTGTTAGCCAAATAGTCATTGTAGTTTTGGCCTGCGAAATATTTCAAAAAAAGGTTAAGTTTCTAAGTCACACACCTATATTTATATTTGACTTAGCTTTAATTAAAATAGTAAAATTATACAAAACCATAAAAAAAGCTGTTAAGCTTACTATGGTGAAAACCATTGGGGGGGGCAATATAATATGAATATGTTTAAGAATAAAAAATGGAAGCTTTTATTAATATCTATTCCCATTATAATCCTTATAATTTTCTTAGTCTATGTAAATGACTATTATAGAGCTATGCCTGAAGCAATATCCTTTATGTCCTCTGATGACAATGTTGAATTTATTCAAAATTCACCTTGGATTGAATATACATCGAAAAACAAGGAAGTTACAAAGGGTTTGATTCTATATCCAGGTGGTAAGGTTGAAGCACAGGCCTATGCTCCTTTAGCAAAGACAATAGCTGAATCTGGTTTTAGGACTGTTATCGTTCCTATGCCCTTTAAACTGGCTGTATTTTCTCCTAATAAGGCTGAAGAGGTTATCAGCTCCTATTCCCAAATAGATGAATGGTATATAGGAGGCCATTCCCTTGGCGGTGCAATGGCATCACAGTTTACCTATAATAACCCTGACATCATACAGGGGTTAATACTTTTAGCATCCTATCCACCCAATAGCAGCGATATGTCATCCAGTAAAATAAGGGTTCTATCAATAGCAGGGACAGAGGACGGATTAGCTGATAAGGATAAAATTGAAGCTTCAAAGAAGCTTTTACCAAAGAGTACATACTTCGTGTGGGTAGAGGGAGGTAATCATTCCCAAATGGGATGGTATGGTTTTCAAGATGGGGATAATACGGCTGCTATAACAAGGGAGAAGCAGCAGGAGATTATCACTAACTCCATAGTACAATTCATGATTAACGATTAAGAGCTGGTTTGTTCTGAATGGTAATAATCTATCAATATGAGAATATATTGATGAATACTACATGGCTAAGTTGTTTTCATATAGGTAACCAACAATAGAATGTAATAAAACTAAAAGGATTATGATATTTAATTAATTCTTCTAACCAATATTATTAATAATCATAATATTAACTGTGCCCAACAAAGATATTATCATTCCAAGGGTGCCTGCTACTGATGAAAAATGGGGTATTCTTTTCAAAAGTGCTCCAAGAATAAATTGGACAATTATCATGCTGAACAGTGGTAAAGTAAAATAATGTAATATATTCATTTTCAGTATTCCATTTAGAGATAAATATATCATAGAAAATGTGTATATACTTGAAAAGATAATTGACACCATTCCATAGGATTTTATGGTTTTTGTTACAAGCTCCTTTGCATCATTATTGTATTTATAGCATAGGATGCTGTATGCACATACGGCATGGAAGGTTGCAAGGGTTATAATAAAAATAGCAAAGGAAATCATTGCAACAGTTCCTCCAATTGTTGTGGTTAATTTAGAAAGATAATAAAGAGGTGCAGTCCAGAATATGATAGAAATTAAACCTAGTATTCCAGAGAGCTCAATATGCTTATTAGGCGTGTTCTGAGCTCTTTCCTCCTTTGTTTGATCTTTTTTTGAATAATCTCTGCCCGAAACCAATAGTACATCTGCAATCATATTAGTTATTCCTGAAATAATTATGATAGCTACACTTAAAGTATTCATAAATCCTCCTCATAGTTTTTTATATTTTTGTAATTTTAGCTTTATTGTGAAATTATACCTCTTTTGCATTATATCATATATCTTATTTTATTCCTTAAATTACTATTTATCTAAAAAACACTCAGCAAAGCTATTTCGTTTACATTTATTGTTAAAACTCCTTGTTTAGGCATTTATTCTAACTTGTTTATTGATTATTATCTATTTTCATTATATAATATCAAGAGATAATGATAATGATTATCATTATCTCTTGATATTATATACCCATATCTTTTCATTTTAAAGCATTTTACTTTCTCATTTAAAGCAAAAATTATAATAAAGGCTGTAAAGGCTATTTTAGTTATTAAAAATTTATAACCTGCAGAGCTATTTTAAAAGAATCATTGCAAAAAAATATATTTAACAGAATATTCTAATTAATTACAAATAATTTCTCAGGAGGAATTAAAAATGAATTTTAAGTTTAAAGACTGGAAAATTAGAAGCAAAATATTTATATCATTTATCGTACTCATAGTTTTATTCCTAATTGTAATTTGGCAATCATATCAAGGTGTTTCTGATTTAAACGGAACAATCATACCACTATTACTGGCTAACAAAGAGGTTAATACTGCAATATTACAAATGAGAAAAGATGAGAAGGACTTTTTTATAAAAGAAAGCTTAAATCCTGAGTTTTTCAAGGAGGGTAAAAGCACCTATTTGGATAGCTTTAAGGAAAAATATGAAAGCCTTAATAAAAATATTAATTTGATAAAAGAAAACAATGAAATTAAAAAAGATATGGAACTAGTTGGAAAAATAAATGAGATAAAAGTTAATGCACAGCTGTATCATGATAACTTTTTGAAAACTGTTGATAAAATAAAAGAAAGAGGATTTCAAGATTATGGAGCTGAAGGAGAATTGAGGAAAGCAATTCATAATATTGAAAGGAATGTTTCTAAGCCTGAGTATATGGTTTTAATGCTTCAAGCCCGCAGAGCAGAAAAGGATTACTTTTTAAGGCGTGATTTAAAATATGTTGATAAATTACAGGGAGTTGTTAGCAGCTTTAAAAAAGCTTTACAAGCTTCAGGATATATTCAAGAAATCTCTCTCTTAGAGGAGTATCATAAAAAATTTAATGAAGTCGTAGTCATTGAAAAAGAAATCGGCTTAAATGAAGATGAAGGTTTAAAGGGTATATATACAAAGGCTGTCCATAGCCTAGAGCCATTAATTGATGATATACATAGAAGCATCCTAAAAATGAAGAATAATAGAATAGGAGAAATACAAAAAATCATAATAACATCATGGCTTGTACTTTTAATTATTGCACTAATATTCAGTATCATTATATCAAGGGTAATTACTAATCCTATTTATGCAACGAATCTTATGCTGCAAGAAATTGCACAGGGTGAAGGAGATTTAACCAAAAAGCTGTCCATTGATACTAAGGACGAACTGGGTATGCTGTCAAGCTGGTTTAATCTGTTTACAAATAAAATCCGTGAAATTGTAGCTCTTGTACAAAGTAATGCCTCTACTATTGCAGCATCGGCTGGTGAATTAGCTATTGCAACAGAACAGGCAAATCATGGAATCTTTGGCATTTCAAAGGAA
>JANQEZ010000381.1 GCA_028278115.1 Clostridia bacterium | reverse complement strand
ACAGGCTTCCCCGAAATCCGAAGTTCGAGGCGTGCTGAAAGTGAGAGGTCGCAGCGTATAAAGAAATACGAAAGAGTTCTCACCCCAAGCAACAACGAAGAAATTCGGGTTTCGGGGGCAGCCTGGAACCTGTAAAGGTTTTCTGCTTTACAGATGTATTTTATAATACTATTATTTCATTGTCAATAGAAAATATGAAGAAATTAAATAAATTTTGTTGCTTTTGTACGATGTGCGTCGCTCGGCTGTGAAGAGGATATTTCTTTGTCTTTGTTCTTTTTTAGATAATCTTACGACACAATAGCATGTCTCATTTATTTCTTTGAGTTGGGTAAATAGCGTGCTATCAGGGCTACATATTATATGTAATCCCTTTGGCTAAAGATTTTTCTTGAGGATTAGTGCTGTATCCTCAAGTTTATTTTAGCATAGTTGAGTTTGGTATAAAATATAATTTGCATCTTAATTCTAATTTTTTATTATTTTCCAATATCCACCTTTATTTGAGCCAACTCGCTCTATAATGTTTTTTTCTTTTAATGAGTCTGTAGCTCTTCGTACTGTGGATTTAGATACACCTAATATTTCACTTAGTTTATTTTGGCTAATTTTAGGATTATTAATTATTGAATCTAGTATTAACTTTTCATTTTGAGTTAGATTTATATGTTCATTTATATGTTCACTTATATGCTCATTTATATGCTCATAGCGTTCAGCATTATTTTTTACAGTTACTTTTGTCATAAAAGCTACTTTCTCATATTTAGGTGCAGGTAATCCCATTGCTTCCATTTCAATAAACATCCTGTCAATACCTTCACCAAACTCTTTTACATAGGTATGGTCTTTTAAGAAGCCTGCTATCTTTGGATTTCTAGAAAAATGAATATTTCTCATGTTATCAAGTCTTACAAGTCCAGGTAATGTTCCTGGACTTTCTACTACTAGTCTGTCATCAAACATTTTTATTTGTATATCCGTTCCTTTTATACTGTAATCACGATGACAAACTGCATTAACTATTATTTCTTTCCACACAAATTCAGGGTATTCAGCTTTTGTATAGAACTTACCATCATTACCTAGCTTGGTGAACTCCTTTATTTGTGTACCTACAAAATCTAAGGATTTTTGTAGCATTTCTAATATTGTCCCTTCAAATATAATATCTTTTATGACATTCATTCGAGTACCTGTTTTTTCAATAACCCCTTGATATCTGATGAATCTAACTCTAGACCTTGGAAAGTAGTGTTGTGGGTTCTTCCCAAATAGAAGAATTACTCCACCACTTATTTCGTATTTATCATCAATTTTAGTTATAAATTTTTTGCCTTTTGTTAAGAGTTCTAACGGTGTCTTTGAGTAACCTATGAGATTAGCATAGTCTTTTACTTTGTCCATGTCTATATCATCTATAGTTGCAGTCTTCACAGGTGCATCTTCATAAAATCTATCACCTTTATCGTACATAAGTTGTAGTCGTTCCTCAAAGCTTAATTTCTTTGATTTATCGCCTACTCTATAAAATACTTCATCGGCTTGGTTAGTATGGACATTCTGACTTTGGTGAACTTTTATGAGTAGCACTTGATTATCCTTACCTTCATTGTCAATACAATCTAGGGTTTCAAATTCCACTTTAATTGTTGGCTTACAGAAATCATATCCTACTCGTAGAAATTCATTTATTTTGCCTTCATGACCTTTTATACCTTCTATTTCACCCTTATCTTTTATCCCAATAACTAAAGTCCCACCATCAGCATTGGCGAAGGCTACAAATGGTGTAGCTAACGCTTTTGCTTCTATACGGATACTTTTTCTGTCGAAGGTTTGGCTTTCTTTCATGGTTTGAAGTTGTTTTATTGTATACATTTGTTCACCTGCCTTTATTAACAAATATTTAGTACTAAAGGTGCAATGATCGCAGAAATTTAGTCGTCCTAATACCGTACCTCGCACTACGCACTAATTTACCTTTTGTATTAATTCTCACTGAGTAGAGCCTCTGCAAAATCTTTAGCATTAAATGGCTGCAAATCGTTCATGCCCTCTCCAACGCCTATGAATTTCACTGGAATATCAAGCTCTGAAGTTATTCCAAGTACAACTCCACCCTTTGCAGTACCATCAAGCTTTGTCAAAACAATACCTGTAATATCGGCAACCTCCTTAAATGTTTTAGCCTGCTGGATTGCATTTTGTCCTGTTGTGGCATCTAAAACAAGTAATACCTCTTTTCTTGCCTCAGGATATTCCCTTTCAACAATCTTAAACACCTTGCCAAGCTCATTCATTAGGTTCTTCTTATTGTGAAGCCTTCCTGCTGTATCACAAATTAATACATCTACCTTTCTGGCTTTAGCAGATTGTATTGCATCATAGATTATTGCTGCAGGGTCTGAACCCTCTTGCTGATGAATAACATTGACCCCTACTCTATCTCCCCAAACCTTCAACTGATCTATTGCGGCAGCTCTAAAGGTGTCACCGGCAGCCATCATTACTTTTTTACCCATTGACTTAATATTATGACCTAATTTGCCTATAGAAGTGGTTTTTCCAACTCCATTAACACCAATTACAATCATAATTGCAGGGGAGGGAGATATATTTAATGAATTCTCCTTTGAGGTTGTTAATAGCTCCTCTAAAATCACCTTTAAAACCGATCTCACTTCTTTTGTATCTGTCAATTTATTTTGCTTTATTTCTTCCCTAAGTCTCTCTATTATCTTCATGGTTGTACTCATTCCCACATCGGAAACTATAAGGATTTCTTCCAGCTCCTCAAGAAATTCTTCATCTATTTTCCCATAGGATTTCATCAGTGAGTCAATTTTTTCAGTGATACCCTTTCTAGTCTTTGTAAGTCCAGACTTAAGCTTTGAAAAAAAGTTAAGGGATGGCTTTTCAGTCTCCTCAGCTTCAACTGTCTCGTCTTCTTCTATTTCCAATGTATTTTCTACATTTTCAGCTTCTATATCACTATTTTCATTTACTTTCTTTTGCATAACTTCTTCTTTCTCTGATATATCTTCTATTATCTCATCCGATGAAATATCTCCTTTTATTGTTTCACTGTTTTCTATCTTTTCTTCATCATTCTTCTTCATCTTTCCAAAAAGTTTTTTAAGCATTTTATTTCCTCCTTTTTATCTTATGGGTCATATCTTTAGGGGCAGGTGCGAGATCCAAGGTTCAAGATGCAAGTTTATTTAGAAGCACTACGAGGGCACAACCCTAAAAATCTTTTAACTCGAACCTTGCACCTTGTATCTCGTACCCAGCAAAGTGCACTGCACTTTGCTGCTAAATCGCTACGTCGCTTAGTTTGACAGATACTACCTTCGACACTCCATACTCCTGCATTGTGATACCATATAAATAGTCGATTATCTCCATAGTTCCCTTTCTATGGGTAATGATGATGAACTGTGAGTCCTTTGTGAATTCCTTTAGGAATTCGGCGAATCTAAATATATTCACATCATCTAAGGCTGCTTCAATCTCATCGAGTATACAAAATGGTGTTGGTTTTGTTTTAAGTATTGAGAATAATAAAGCAATAGCTGTCAGAGCCCTTTCTCCACCTGAAAGCAAGCTCAAATTCTGAAGTTTTTTACCTGGAGGCTGAGCAACAATATCTATATTACCCTCTAAAACATCCCCATCATCCTGTAGTATCAGCTTGGCCTTTCCGCCGCTAAAGAGCTGATTAAATATTACACTAAAGTTTTCATTAATTTCTTCAAAGCTCTTAACAAATTGTTTTTTCATTGTGGCTTCAAGCTCTCTTATAACTTGGTTTAAGGATTCCTTAGCCTTTATAAGATCCTCCTTTTGAGAGTTTAAAAATGTAAACCTTTCACTTACCTCTTTATACTCATTGATGGAGCTTAGATTAACTTCTCCAAGCTTCTTTATCTCCCTATTAAGATACTTTATTCTACTTGAGGATTTACTAAAATCTTCAACCTCAGTTTTATGCTCTAATGCCTCAATATAGCTGAGTTCATATTTTTCCCATATTGCCTTTATATGATTATCATGTTGCAGTTCAAGCCTCGCCTTTCTAACCTCAATTTTATGGAGACTATCCCTAAGTTCATCCAAGGCATTTTCAATTGTATCATTTTTCCCAAGAAGCTCCTTATTTTTTTCATTCCATATAGATTTCTCATCTGTAAACTTGCTAATATTATAGTCTATCTGCTGACTAAGAATATTATTATCATTGATTGATATAAGAATATTATCAAGATTTTTTATATGACCTTCTCTTTCAGTCTTTAATTTTTCTAATTCGCTTTCCTTATCCATCATGCTGCTTTTCCATATTTCCATGGTATTTTTCAACCTATCTATTTCACTTTGACAGTTTTCCTTTTTCCCCTTTAGAGAAGCCGATTTAACCTTTATGGAAGTCACAGATTCCTTTAATGAGTCAATCTCTCTTTGTTTATTTGCAATTTTCTCTGTTAGTACTTTAATACTTTCTTTAAAACTCTCATTTTCCGACTCCAAATCAATTATGGATGACTGTTTGTTGAGTATTGATTGATCCATATCAGCTAATTCATCCTTAAGCTCTTGTATTTCTTCATCAAGATTGCAAATTGATGTATTTAAAGACTTCCCTTGAGACTCTATATTTGATAATACATTTTCCTTTTTCAGCAGCATCAGCTTTATATTTTCAATGGACATTGAGTTTACATTAAGCTCTTTACTTATATTATCAAGCCTTATTTTATAAGCTTCTAAGTCCAAAGTATATTTTTCTGTCAAATTAACTGCCTGTGATATTTTATCCTTTAGTTCATTTAATTCCCTCTTGCGGCTAAAGACATTGGAAATCTTTGATCTATAGCTTCCACCAGTTATTGTTCCTCCAGGATTTATAACATCTCCATCTAAAGTTACTATTTTGTACTTTTTAACTATCTTCGATATTTTTACAGCATTATCTATATTATCAACTATTAATGTTCTTCCGAGTAGATATCTAAAAAGGTCATTATATTCATCTGAACATGTGATTAAATTGTTTGCTATACCTATATAACCATCAAAGCTCTTGACATTCTTAGGTATATCATCTTTATTTTGCCATATATTTACATTTGATAAGGGAAAAAAGGTTACTCTTCCCAGATTATTTTGTTTAAGATATTTGATTATCCTTTTTGCATCGACCTCGTCATTACAGACTATGTTTTGCATAGAATATCCAAGGGAAACCTCCATTGCTATCTCGTACTCCTTAGGTATACTCATGAGCTGTGCAACTACCCCATGAACTCCCCTACCTAATTCCTTTTTGTTTTTACATAGCTGCAGTGTCTTTTTTACACTTGTATTAAAGCCTTCAAATGATTGCTCCATTGCAGCTAATATTCTTCTTTTAGATTCCATATCCCTAAGACTATTCTTCTCTTTTTCATAGATTTTTAAAAGATCTTGGTATTTATTCCTCAGCTCATTATTCTGTCTTACTAGTTCTTCCTTTTCCAAAGACTTTTGCTCAAGGGAATCCTTTATCTTATTAACTTCTTTAGTAATTACCCTTAGGTTTTCTGAGTTTTCTTTTTCATTTTCCCTTAAATTACTTCTCTCATATTGTATTTTCTCAATTCTATTAAGTATATTTTCTTTCATAGTAGCTATACTATTCACTTCACTTTTATAGGAGGATATTGTATTTAGAACCTCAATAACTTTACTTTTAAAATCTTCTAATTCCCTTTGATAATTACTTATAGAGTTTACATTGCCTTCAAATTTTATATTTTCATTTAATAATAACTCATTACTTTCAAGCAAAAGCTTATCAAGATTTTCCTTTTCCCCTAATAATCTGGATAATTGATTGTTGACACTCTTATCTTCATCTGAAATATCTACTATTTCATTACTAATTCTCGATATATTGTTGTCGATGTTTTGAATTTTCTCTTGATATAGCCCTTTATCGCCCTCAAGCTCTTTAATCAAGTTAGTAATCTCAAAATAATTTTCCCTTAGGCTTTCTATATCCCTATGCAAATCTTCAATTTTCATTTGACATTTAGCCTGCTCGCCCATAATACTAGCTTTTTTACTTCCATAGTCCACATGCTGGGCTTTTACGATTTTAAACTGCTCCTCCTCTGCTTCAAGTCTTAGCTTTACATCTTCAATTTCTTTGAGATATAAGTTAAGCTCTAATTCCTTTAATTCCTTAGATAGAAGTAAAAATGAACTAGCTTTTTCACTTTGTTCTTTCAAAGGCTCGAGCCTTAGCTCAAGCTCACGTAAAATATCTTCTATACGCAATAAATTTTGGTTTGTATTATTAAGCTTTTTCTCTGCTTCCAATTTTCTAGATTTAAATTTAACTATACCGGCTGCTTCTTCAAAAATCTGTCTTCTTTCATCGGGCTTATTACTAAGTATACTATCTATTTGACCCTGACCAATAAGTGAATACCCATCAATTCCTATACCGGTATCCATAAGCAGCTCCCTTATATCTTTAAGTCTGCATGGAGTTTTGTTGATGAGATACTCACTCTCACCAGAACGGTATAGCCTTCTTGTTATGGTAACTTCACTAAAGTCTATACTTAAAAACTTGTCACTATTATTAAAGGTCAAGGACACCTCTGCTGCCCCCAAAGGTTTTCTATGGGAGGTTCCATTGAATATTATGTCCTCCATTCTGCTTCCCCTTAGAGTTTTTGGGCTCTGCTCTCCAAGAACCCATCTTACAGCATCAATAACGTTACTCTTGCCACTGCCATTTGGTCCAACTATGCCTGTTATTCCATTTCTAAAATCTATCTCTATTTTATCTGCAAAGGATTTAAACCCATGTGCCTCTAGTTTTTTAAGGTACAAATTATACACCTCTTCTTATCAGTAAATCGTATTTACTTATAAATTAAAATTACACGTAAATATTTTATCACAACTTTGCTTGAAATAAAATAACACCTTATATTCAGGTGCTATAGCATCATTTTGTCTATAACTATTTTATCATTTAATTGAAGTCTTACTTGATTTTTCTTTAAACTAAAGTCCTTTACTATCACCATTTTATGGATGCTGTACTTTTTTCTAAAGTAGTCAAAATTATTTTTCTTCATCCCTACCAAATTTGAAACTGACTTTGGATTGACATGAAAAATGACCTTATCTATTTTTTCACCATAGGAGGATAAAATATCATCTATTGATTCTTTATATATCTCCGATACCACAAGCTGTCTAAAGGCAGGGTGAAAGGGTCCTGCAACAACAGCTTTTCCCTCCATGATGTTTTCAGTAGGCTGCAGACCAATACGAATTATAGGAATACTATTTTTACTAAAAAGTTTATAAAGCTCTTTACAAATCAGTACAGCACCGTCAATATCAAGGGGTGCATATTCCCCCTTTAATAATAACTCTTCCAGTTTAGTTCCACCTATAACTAAAGTAGGATAAATTCTCACGAAATCAGGATTATAGGATATTATCTTTTTAGCAGTGTCTATTGACTTATCAAAGCTATCTCCAGGAAGTCCAAGCATCATTTGAAGCCCTAGCTTAAAACCCATTTCCTTTATAAGCTTTGAAGCCTCTAGAACACTTTTTGAACTATGCCCTCTAAAGCTTTTTTCAAGAACCTCCTCATCCAGGGATTGAACCCCAAGCTCTATGATTGTTACATTATATTTTTTTAAGTAGGTTAATATTTCTGTGTTTATATAATCAGGTCTTGTTGAAAGCCTAATGTCATCAACATATCCATTTTTATACCAGCTGCTGGCTATCTCTAAAAATTCTATCTGTTTTTCCCTATCTATACCAGTGAAACTGCCTCCAAAAAAAGCAATCTCAATATGTCTATCCTTTTTTTCTCCGATAGACTCCCCATAGTCTTTAATTTGGTCCTCAACCTGTTTAGCTGTTAAACTTGTATCTAAACCAGTTATCTTCTTTTGATTGCAAAATATACAATCAAAGGGACATCCGCTATGGGGGACAAAGATAGGTATTATATAATTTTTCTTGCTCAATATTTAAACACACACCTTTCAGGGTGGAATAAAAGCCTCTTACAACGCTTTTATTAGCTCTTAGCTCCTGGCTCTCAGCTCTTAGGAAAAGAGAGTGACAGTCAATCTATTGTGTCTAAAGGACTAGAAACTATTATTATTTATATTAACTCTCATTATCTTTTGTGGAATTAATTTTAATTGTCAATAATTTCCAGTGCCATTTTAGCGGCATTTTGTTCGGACTCCTTCTTGCTTTTGCCTTTACCATGTCCTAGAATTTTGTTATTTCTTTTAACATGGGTATAAAAGGTTTTATTGTGGTCTGGGCCCTTTTCGTTAAAAATTTCGTATGTTATTTTAACCTTTGAATCGTTCTGAATCAATTCTTGCAGGCGTGTTTTATAATCAATAAAAATCTTACCACTCAGGGCATCTTCGATGATCTTCTTCATGGATGTTAATATAAACTCCCTGACACTTTTTAAACCACCATCTAAATATATGGCTCCAATAATTGATTCAAAGGCATCAGCTAAAAGTGATGCCCTCTGTCTTCCACCCGTGGCATCTTCTCCTTTGCCAAGCATTAAATATTTTCCGAGCTCGATTGATTTAGCACAATTTGATAGGGTTGTTTCACATACAATTTTAGCCCTTGTTTTGGTCAGCTCACCCTCAGGCAGCTCTGGATAATTAATAAAAAGGTAATCGCTTATAACTACTCCTAGAACTGAATCACCTAAAAATTCCAGCCTCTCGTTATGATTGCACTTTTTATATTTTTTTTCATTGGCATAGGAACTATGGGTCAAAGCCTCACATAATAAATCCTTCTTCTTAAAATCATACCCTATAATTGCTTCAAATTTGTTAATACCATCAATATTCATTTTTCTCCTCCTAAAAGAGAAGGGATTTCGAATACATTTTATTGTTTATGTTATTATGTTGAATGTTTCATGTTGTATGTTGTATGTTGTATGTTATTTAGGGTCATTCTTTAGGGTATTAATCAAAAAGACCTCAGAGCACAACTTTCACAACATATAACATGGAACATTTAAACATACAACACACCTTTCTATAAAAAGCATTTGAAAGACCTTCAAAGTCCTAATTTAATAAAGAGTATTTACCATATACATATAGTTCCACTATTCATAATAAAAATTTCATACATTACTATTCTATACTTATTTTCTATAAATTAAAAGCATTATTTAAAGACAAGGGGCTAAGGCTGTGTTGTGGTTTTAAGTTCTAGGTTCCAGGTTCCAGGTTCCAAGTTCTAAGTTCCAAGTTCTAAGTATTAGGGTCTTTCTCATGAGTTTTATTAAAGAGGAGTTTTAAGTCTAATGATTTCTGAAAATAAAATGTAAAATGCGAGCCATAATGGCTCGCATATATATATTAGTCTGTATATTTTTTGAAAAGTACTGTTGCGTTATGACCGCCGAATCCTAATGAATTAGATAGGGCATAATTTACTTCCTTTGATTTTCCTTCATTAGGGACATAGTCTAAATCCAGTTCTGGATCAGGTGTAGTGTAGTTTATTGTAGCATGGACGAAGTCTTCTTTAACAGCCAGTAAACAAGCTATTGCCTCTATGGAGCCTGCTGCACCTAATAAGTGGCCTGTCATGGATTTAGTTGAGCTTACGGATAATTTATAAGCATGATCTCCAAATACTGTTTTTATAGCCATAGTTTCAAATTTGTCATTATAAGGAGTGGAGGTTCCATGGGCGTTTACATAGTCTACCGCTTCTGGCTTTATTCCTGCGTCCTTAATGGCATTCATCATCGATCTAGCAGCTCCTTCTCCGCCTTCGGCTGGAGAAGTAATATGGTATGCATCCGATGACATCCCATATCCTACAATTTCACCATATATTTTTGCACCACGTTTTTTAGCATGCTCTAATTCTTCCATAATTAGTATGCCTGCTCCTTCTCCCATTGCAAAGCCATCTCTATCTTTATCGAATGGACGACTGGCAGTCTTAGGATTGTCATTTCTTGTGGACATAGCCTTCATATTGCAAAAACCAGCTATAGACAAGGGGGTAATAGAGGCCTCTGCTCCACCAGTACACATAACATCTGCATCGCCTCTTTCAATGATTCTAAAGGCGTCTCCTATAGAGTTTGTTGCCGATGCACAGGCTGATACTGCTGTAACAGTAGGTCCCTTTGCTCCTAATTCTATAGAGATTCTTCCAGCTCCCATATTGGATATCATCATAGGTATAAAGAATGGACTAACTCTTTTCGGCCCTTTTTGTCTTAACTTTTCATGCTCATTTTCAAGTGTTTCAATACCCCCTACACCTGAGCCTAAAGCTACACCAAATCTTTCTTGATCTATTTCACTTAAGTTCATCTGTGCATCTTCAGCTGCCATCTTTGATGCAGCCACAGCATACCTAGTAAACCTATCCATTCTTTTTGCTTCTTTTTTGTCCATGTATTGACTTGCGTCAAAGTCTTTAACTTCGGCTGCAAATTGAGTTTTATATCCACTTGCATCAAATCTAGTAATCTTATCTACACCATTCTTACCCTCTCTCAATGCATTCCAGAAGCTCTCCCTGCCAGTTCCAATTGGAGAAATTACACCTATACCTGTAATAACTACTCTTCTCTTACTCAATTTAATTCCTCCTATACGTGTTAGATATATTGTAAATTAACTACTTAGTTTTTTCTTCGATGTATTTTGCTATATCACCAATATTTTTAAAGTTTTCAGCATCTTCATCTGGAATCTCTACATCAAACTCATCTTCAAGAGCCATGATTACTTCTACAGCGTCAAGGGAGTCGGCTTCTAAGTCATTGATTAAGGAAGTAGCTGGAGTAATTTGAATATCACCATCAACCTCTAATTGATCTACTATAATTTCTACAACTTTATTAAATACCATATTAAACACCTAACCTTTCAAATTTTATTTTATTCTGTTCTCTTTCATTTACTACATTACCATTCCACCGTCAACATTTAAAACTTGACCAGTTAAATAGCTTGCTTCCTCGGAGCATAGGAATGCAACTGCATTCGCAACGTCTTCAGGGTCACCCATCTTACCTAGAGGTATATTTTTAGCATAGTTTTCAACTACCTCATCGGAAAGCTTATCAGTCATGTCTGAATGAATAAAGCCCGGGGCAACAGCATTTACATTAACTCCCCTAGCTGCTAATTCCTTGGCAGAAGACTTTGTTAGTCCAATAACTCCAGCCTTTGAAGCTGCATAGTTAGCTTGACCTGCATTCCCAATAATTCCAACCACTGAAGTAATGTTAACTATCTTTCCACTTCTTTGCTTCATCATCTTCTTGGCAACCAATTTGGTACATAAATAAGTTCCCTTTAAATTAACATCTAAAACTCTGTCCCAATCATCATCCTTCATCCTGATTAGAAGAGTATCCTTTGTAATACCAGCATTATTAATAAGTATATCTATAGTTGAAAATTGTTTACTAACTTCCTTAACTAAACTACTTACATCTTCCTCCTTAGAAACGTCAGCCTTTATGGCTAAAGCTTCTCTACCCATTTCTTTGATTTGCTCTACTACCTCCGTGGCCTTATCAGGACTGCTAGTATAGTTTACAACTATATTGGCTCCCTTTTCAGCCAGTTTTAAGGCTATTGCTCTTCCTATTCCCCTTGAGCCGCCAGTTATTATTGCCGTCTTACCTGATAAATTCATATTATTGCCTCCAATTATATGCAGATTTGGTTATAAATAATTTTATCTTAAACTATTATTCCAAAAGGGTCTTTAGTGTCTTTTCAAGTGAAGCACTGTCCTGAACGTTTAATAATTGTACTTCCTTAGATATTCTTTTGATAAATCCTGAAAGTGCTTTACCAGGACCCACCTCCACAAATGTATTAACACCATCATCAATCATTTTTCTAACTGAATCCTCCCAAAGGACAGGGCTGCTTACTTGATCAACTAGTAGCTTTTTAATAGAAGCTGTTCCATCATAGTAGTCAGCTGTTACATTGGCAACTACAGGATAAATAAAGTCATTTAGCTCTACCTTATCTAATTCGATACTGAGTTTTTCTCCAGCACCCTTTAACATGCTAGAATGGAATGGAGCAGAAACATTAAGAAGCAGTGCTCTTTTTGCACCAAGCTCCTTACCTATTTCAACTGCCTTTTCTACAGCCTTTACTTCACCTGATACAACTATTTGCATAGGTGAGTTAAAGTTTGCAGGCTCTACAACTCCAAACTCTGAAGCCTTTTCACAGCTCTCAAGCACCTTACTCCTTTCAAGCCCAACAAATGCTGCCATAGTTCCTACACCAAGAGGTACTTCTTCTTGCATATATTTTCCTCTAGCTTTAACAACCTTTACAGCATCCTCAAAGGATATAGCATTGGCTGCTACAAGGGCAGAATACTCTCCTAGACTTAGTCCTGCAACAATCTCTGGAAGATGTCCATACTGCTTTAGTACTTCATAAATAGCTATACTGGCTGTTAAAATTGAAGGCTGAGTATTTTCGGTCTTTTTCAGTTCCTCTTCTGGACCTTCAAAGCAGAGCTCTTTCATATCGTATCCCAAAGCATCAGAAGCTCTTTTGAAAATATCATTAGCTACTTCATAGTTTTCAGCAAAGTCTTTACCCATTCCAACGTACTGTGCACCCTGCCCGGGAAAAATAAAAGCAATCTTCTTCATCCTATTCACTTCCTATCAATTAATCAAAATTTCCCATTGATTTATATGTATTTGAAGCTTCCTTAATCATATCTTCAATGATCTCTTTACAGTTCTTAATATCCTTAACGAGCCCTGCTATTTGTCCAGCCATTACTGAACCATTCTCTACATCCCCATCTACTACAGACAATTTTAATTTGCCTGCCCCTAATTTTTCAAGCTCCTGAACATCAGCTCCGGATTTTTCTAATTTTTGAAAATCCTTTGAAAGCTTGTTTTTAACTACCCTCACTGGATGTCCAGTGGACCTTCCAGTAACTATTGTATCTCTATCCTTTGCCTTTAAAACTATTTTTTTATAATCTTCATGTATTTTACACTCTTTTGAACATATAAACCTTGTTCCAATTTGAACACCTTCAGCACCTAGTGCAAATGCTGCCACCATACCTCTGCCGTCGGCTATACCTCCAGCAGCAATAACGGGAATTTCAACTGCATCTACAACCTGAGGCACTAGAACCATAGTTGTCAATTCTCCAATATGACCTCCAGCCTCAGTTCCCTCTACAATAACTGCATCTACTCCAGCTTTTTCCACTCTTTTAGCCAAGGCCACCGACGGTACAACCGGTATAACCTTTGTGCCTATTTCCTTAAGGTGCTTAAGATATTTTCCCGGATTACCAGCTCCAGTGGTAATTACTGGAACTCTTTCTGCAGCTACAAGCTCCATAATCTCATCCACAAATGGTGATAGCAACATAACATTGATACCATAGGGTTTATCGGTCAAATTTTTAATTTTATCAATTTCCTCTTTAATGACTGAGCTAGGTGCATTACCAGCGGCAATAATACCTAAGCCTCCGGCATTTGATACTGCACCTGCTAATTCTGCAGTTGAAACCCATGCCATACCACCTTGAATAATTGGATACTTAATATCTAAAATTTCACATATCCTTGACTTCATCAAAAATACACTCCCAAAAATTACTTTATCCTACCATTTAATTACACAAGAGCCCCAGGTTAGGCCGCCGCCAAATCCAACTAGTACTACGTTATCGCCTTTTTTAATCTCTCCCTTACTAACCGCTTCATCTAAGGCTACTGGAATTGATGCTGCCGACATATTTCCATATATATCTAGGTTAACATATACCTTTTCCATTGGTAGATTCAATCTCTTTGCAGCAGAGGATATGATTCTAGTATTGGCTTGATGAGGTACTAGGTAATCAATATCATCAACCCTTAAATTGCACAGCTCAAGGGCTTTTTTAGCTGCATTTCCCATTATTCTAACTGCAAATTTAAATACTTCACTACCATCCATTTTTATATAATGGAGATTTTGTTCAACTGATTGTATTGAAGCAGGCATCCTTGACCCTCCAGCAGGCATTGTCAAGAACTTACCTCCTTCTCCGTCAGCACCTAAGTAAGTGGAGAGAATACCCCTTCCTTCTTCTATAGGTCCCAGTACAACAGCTCCTGCTCCATCTCCAAATAAAACACAAGTATTTCTGTCATTCCAGTTGGTAATTTTGGATAGAGTTTCAGCTCCAATAACTAGAACATTATCGTAGGCCCCTGTCTTTATGAATTGGTCAGCTACCGATATACCATATAAAAAACCTGAACACGCAGCCTCTAAATCAAAGGCAGCAGCTTTTTTTGCACCTATATTACTTTGAACTATACAGGCAGTAGATGGAAAATTCATATCGGGCGTAACTGTAGTAACGATGATTAAATCTAAGTCCTCTGCCTTAATATTGGCTCTTTCTAATGCTATTTTCGCCGCATTAGTGGCTAAATCCGAGGTTGCAGTATTATCATCAGTAATTCTTCTAGTATGAATTCCTGTCCTTGAAACAATCCATTCATGGGAAGTATCTACAATTTTTGCTAAATCATGATTGGTAACCACTTTTTCTGGTAGACAGCTTCCAGTCCCTAATATTCCTACACTTCTAAAGCTGCTATTCAATATTATCAACTCCTATTTTGAATATCTCTTCTTCAATCTTTTCTATCACACCATTTTTACAAAATATCTCACCATATTTGATAGCATTTTTTATTGCATTTTCATTTGAGCTTCCGTGGGCTTTTATAACAGGTCTTTTGACTCCAAGAAATGGTGCTCCACCATATTCTGTATAGTCAAGCTTTGATTTGAACTCCTTTAACCCACCCTTTAAAATCAACGCACCAATTTTACTTATGAAATTTTTTGTAAATGCTTCCTTAAGCATTGAAGTCATATTCATGGCAACACCTTCAGTAAGTTTTAGTATTACATTCCCGACAAATCCGTCACAAACTATTACATCCACTATACCACCCGGGATATCTCTAGCTTCTAAATTACCATAAAAATTCATATCTGATTTTTTCATAACTTCATAGGTTTCGCTCACTAGTCTATTGCCTTTGCCTTCTTCTGTTCCAATATTAACCATTCCCACTTTAGGATTATTTATACCTAAGACCTGCTGCAGATAGATAGAGCCCATGATTCCAAATTCAAGTAAATTTCTGGGCTTACAATCGGTATTTGCTCCTGCATCAACCAGCAAAGAAAAACCCTTTCTAGTTGGATAAATAGGTGCAAGAGCAGGTCTATCAATGCCTTTTATCCTTCCAATCTTAAGAAGACTCCCAGCAAGTAAAGCCCCTGTACTGCCGGCAGAAACAAAGGCATCAACCTCTTTATTTTTTAATGCCTCAAAGCCCTTTACCATGGAGGAATCCTTTTTACTTCTAATTGCCTTTACCGGTTTGTCTTCATTTTCAACTACATCCTGGGCGTCCAATATGTCTATTCTCTTAAAATCAGTTGTTCTTTTCTCTAATTCTTTTTTTATTATATCTTCTTTTCCGATTAAAACTATATTTGACTCTATCTCATCTAAGACCAAAAGGCTTCCTGCAATTATTGCCTTAGGAGCTTTATCTCCTCCCATTGCATCTACTGCAATCTTCATGTACTATACCTCCTAAAAAATCACTATAAAGATACTAAAATAAATTTTCCTCTAAATACCTGTTCATCTTTAACAGATATCTTAACATGGACAAAATAGTTACTACCTCTAGTCTTTGTCAGTTCTGCCTTAGCTATAAGCTTCTGACCCGAAAGCACTGGGACTCTATATTTGATATTTGCAACACCTGTC
This sequence comes from Clostridia bacterium, assembly GCA_028278115.1. Lineage (GTDB taxonomy): Bacteria > Bacillota > Clostridia > Peptostreptococcales > Caminicellaceae > JANQEZ01. The sequence goes on along the minus strand of JANQEZ010000381.1, from coordinate 3,085 downwards.
AATGCCACATCGGTATCTATTACTGCCATTGCCAGGGATTCAGCCATAGCAGATATGTAATGACCCCTTACAATTTTGGTTTTAGAAAATACCATATTTGAATCAGTTTCTAAAATAGAAATTCCTCTTTTATTTAGCTGAAGATCAATAAGTTCACCAACTATTTCTGTCTCCGCAATAGTCCTTACTTTTTTATAATTTAGTTTTGCAACATTTCTAACCCTCTCCCTCAGCTCCGGTATATTCAGGGACAGTCTATCTAATCGAATAGTTTGAATACTAACGCTGAAAAGCTCACTCAATTCTTCATCGGTGATAAAAGGATTTTCCTCAATTTCCTTCATCAATCTTTCTTGTCTGTTCTTTTTACTCGTCTTTTTAGGAGCCATTTCTTATCACCTCTTTAGAACTAGTAATTAGTACCTGATACTAATAATTAGTATAAATCAATATTTAAATTTATGCAAGGCTTTTTTAGATAAAGATGGGGTTGTAAGTTATAAGTTCCAAGTTGCAAGTTCTAAGTTCTAAGTATTAGGGTCTTTCTGATAAGTTTTATAGTAAAAAATAAAAAACAACAATGATATTGTAAGGTATCATTGTTGTTTTTATTCTAATTAGTCAACTTTTATAACTTCCCTGTCTCCATAGTAACCGCAATCACCACATACTCTATGAGGCATCTTTGGTTCGTGACATTGAGGGCACTTTATAATATTAGGAGCTGTCATTTTTATATTAGAAGCTCTTCTCTTATCTCTTCTTGCCTTCGAAGTTTTACGCTTTGGTACTGCCATATCTACACCTCCTCATTCTTACTAAAGAAAAACTTTAATTTTTCTAACCTGGGGTCAATTCTTTCCAAATCACAGCTACATTCCACCTTGTTAAGGTCCTTACCACAATTGGCACATAAACCTTTACAATCAGCGTTGCAAAGAGTTTTCATTGGTAAAGCAAAGGTTATGGCTTCTTCTATAATGCCAGAGAAATCTAAATTATCTCCTTTAATATAATTATCACCATAATTCTCTTTTTTAGTATCTAGAATATCAAATTGAATATCATCAGAAATTTTCTTTTTATATTCACTTAAGCATCTACTGCATCTAAAAGTAATTTCCCCAGAAAAATTGGCATCTATAAGAATTTTTTTATCTTCTCTATAGATTTTTCCTGAAAAGCTTATAGGGCTTGCTTCAACTATATTAAAATCTTGTATAAGCTTAAAAGCGTCTAAATCAAAATCAAGATTTATATCAATTGATTCAATTTTATCTGAAATAAGCTCTGAAATATTGATATTCATCGTTTCACCCCATAATACGGACAGATTTATTATACAAACCCATTTCCCATTTGTCAAGTAAAAGTACTTGATATTATTAATTATTTTTGAAAAATATATTATTTAAGAAGCTCTACTGTATCTTTAGCTATCATTAACTCCTCGTTTGTAGGAACAACTAATATTTTAACCTCTGAATCATCAGTACTTACAATACTCTCTTTTCCTCTAACGTTATTTTTCTCTTTATCAAGCTTAACACCCATGAACTGAAGTCCTTCACAGATTTTCTCTCTATTGAAAGCAGAATTTTCACCTAAACCAGCTGTGAATACTATGGCATCTACTCCACCCATAACAGCAGCATAAGCAGCTATATACTTCTTAACTCTAATATTAAACTTATCAAGTGCAAGCTGTGCTCTTTCGTTTCCGTCTAAAGCTGCTTGCTCTATATCTCTAAAATCACTGCTAACACCTGATATGCCATATACACCAGACTTTTTATTCATTAAATTATTGATTCCGTTTATATCTAAACCTTCTTTTTCCATAATAAATGTTACTATAGCAGGGTCAATATCTCCACATCTAGTTCCCATTGCTAAGCCTTCAAGGGGAGTAAAGCCCATGCTTGTATCTATAGATTCTCCATTTTTAATGGCAGCTAAACTCGCTCCGTTTCCTAAGTGACACGTAACCATATTTAAATCTTTCATATCTTGTCCAAGTATTTCAGCAGTTCTAGCTGATACATATCTATGGCTGGTTCCGTGGAAGCCATACTTTCTTATTCCGTATTTTTCATATAATTCATAAGGAAGTGGATATATGTAAGAAGAATTCGGCATCGTTTGATGGAATGCAGTATCAAATACTCCTACCATTGGTACTCCAGGCATTAACTCCTCAATAGCTCTGATACCAGTAAGGTTTGGTGGGTTATGTAGTGGTGCTAAATCAATACATTCTTCAAGAGCTGCTATTACTTCATCATTAATTATTACTGAGCCGCTGAACTTCTCGCCACCGTGAACTACTCTATGTCCCACAGCATTGATTTCCTTAAGATTCTTAATAGCACCATGCTCTTCGTCAACAAGGGCCTCTAAAACGATTTGAAGGGCGTCCTTATGATTCTTCATAGGCTGTTCAATTACAACCTTGTCCATATTTGGAACTTCATGCTTTACTCTTGAGCCTTCAATACCAATTCTTTCAGCTAAACCTATAGCTAAAACGTTTTCATCCTTCATATCAATTAATTGATATTTTAGAGATGAGCTTCCACAGTTAATAACCAATACATTCATTATTAAATCCTCCTTAGATTATGAAAATTTTTTCACTTAAAAAAATATTTGGCAACAAATAAACATATTTTCATATCAATATCTATATTTTGATACTTATTTATACAAAAATATGTATCCTTTAACTCAAGAAATTTCAAATTTACCCAATCATATTAATTATAAGATAATCAAGAAATTTTTCAAGCTCAATTCGTCATTTTTTTTAATTTTATAGTTTTTTAAATGAAATACAGATGCAACTTTATTAAGTATGTTATATATAGTATACAATATACTAATCGTGATTACAAAGTTTTTAAATCTCTTTAGATGGTATATAATATAGATAAACGCTTTTAGACCTTAATTAATTTTTCAAAGAAAACAATGAATGCTTCTACATTTTTTTCTTTGGAAATATTAAATTAACCTCTTGTGCTAGTTTAAGAATTTTGACACGAGGAATATTATGGTAAAGTAATAAGCCAAAAAATCCTCCTTA
>JANQEZ010000380.1 GCA_028278115.1 Clostridia bacterium | reverse complement strand
TTAAGTGTAGAGTTAAATCAATGTACATATACATAAATTAGTGTAAATATCAAAATACTCAGTTTTTCTAGGATTTTTTGATGCGTATAATTTAAAATTTTCCTTAAATTCCTATGATTCTATCAATTAATGGATATCTTCAAATGGCTACTTAAAGATTTTGGCTGTTAGCTATTAGCTGTAAGCCGTTAGCCCAATGGATTTTAACTATCTAATCTAAATAAAAATGTTCAATAAAAAGATAAAGGTGATCAATATGGATTTATTTGAAATTCAAAGAAATGAAAGACTAAAAAAGGATTCGCCTTTGGCAGAGCGATTAAAGCCTAGAAACCTTGATGAATACGTTGGGCAGGAGCATATCCTTGCACCGGGAAAGCTGCTATGGAGGGCTATAAAGGCAGATAGGATTACCTCCATAATTCTCTACGGACCTCCCGGTACAGGAAAGACAAGCCTTGCCAAGGTCATTGCAAATACGACAAAATCAAACTTTGTACAGCTAAATGCTGTTACCTCTGGGGTTAAGGACCTAAAGGAAGTAGTGAAGGAAGCGAAAAACCAGCTTGGAATGTATAATAAAAGAACTATACTTTTTTTAGATGAAATACATAGATTTAACAAGGCTCAGCAGGATGGCTTATTGCCAAGTGTAGAGAATGGAACCCTTATATTGATAGGTGCCACTACTGAAAATCCCTTTTTTCAGGTTAATAATGCATTGATATCTAGGTCTATGCTGTTTAAACTAGAGCCCCTAAAGGAAGAACATATTAAAAAGATAGTAAAGAGAGCCATAGAAGACGAGGAAAAAGGACTTGGAATATATAATATTGATATAGATGATGAAGCAGTGGAGTTTCTCGCAAGCGTAGCAAGTGGAGATGCAAGGAGAGCATTAAACGCCCTAGAGCTTGCAGCCTTAACTACTGACCCCAATGAAAAGGGAAGGATAGATATAAGCTTTGATGTTATCAAGGAATGTATGCAAAAGAAGTCAATTAACTATGACAAGGATGGAGACTATCACTATGACGTAATCTCTGCATTTATCAAAAGTATGAGGGGCTCTGACCCCGATGCAGTACTCCATTACTTAGCTAGAATGCTTTATGCAGGAGAAGACCCTGTATTTATAGCCAGAAGGATAGTTATAGCCGCATCGGAGGATGTAGGCAATGCAAATCCCCATGCCCTAGTGGTGGCAAATAATGCAGCCCAGGCAGTTCAGTTTATCGGAATGCCCGAGGCTCGTATAATATTAGCCCAGGCTGCAACATATATAGCCATTTCTCCAAAGAGTAATAGCAGCTATGTAGGTATAAAGAAAGCACTGGCTGATATAGAAGCTAGAGATATTGGACAAGTACCCGTACATCTTAAGGATGCCAGCTATAAGGGAGCAAAAAAGTTAAAGCATGGCTTGGGATATTTATATCCCCATTCCTACCCAAATAACTATATAGACCAGCAATATATGCCCGACGAAATGATAGGAACGGTTTATTATGAATTAAGCGACAATGGACAGGAGAAGAAGATAAAGGAAATGATGAAGAAGCTTAAAAAGAAATAATTATATAGAGAATCCATAGTAAATCTTAATTTATACATATCAAAATATCCGATGTTTCTAGGGATTTTTGATGTGTATAAATTAAAGTTTTGACTGGAAT
>JANQEZ010000186.1 GCA_028278115.1 Clostridia bacterium | reverse complement strand
TATATATGATATTAAAGAAAGCTTAGAAGATATAAAGGAAATCATCAGTTTTTGTGAAGAAACATTAAATCATTATATTCTGATTGAAGAGGAACTTACGAATACTCATCTAATATTGCACTACAAAATTGTATAGATACTTATATAGATTAACCCCTTGTGCTAGTTCATGCTGCCGGGGGTATTTGGTATTTCCTTTTCGCTTATGCTATGAACCTGTTTTTCTTATATTCTGTAGGTTAAAAAAGGTTCATAAAAATCACTCAAATGAAATATCAAAACCCCCTTAAGTATTGAAAAACTAAAATTAATGATTTACTAGCACAACGAGTTAGATTATTTATCTCCTATAAAAATTTTTCCTTGGCCTTGTTCCAGAAACTATATTCTTTAAATCTAAGGAGCTTTATCTTTAGTTCAGACAGTTTTATTTGAACCTCTACTATCTCATTATATCTATGCTCTGTTCCATCGGAGGCAATTAATATAGAGTTTTCGTAGGCATATTCTGGATGAATTTTAATTGTAGAGTATTTAGGTACTATTATGCTTGAGGTAAATGAGCGGTAAGCTACAGTATTAATAGGAGCCATGGGGGTAATCTGTAAGATATTTAATCTTGGGTCTACTATACTACCGCCTAGCGAATAATTATATGCTGTGCTGCCTGTTGGGGTGGATATGAGGACACCATCACCGCTAAACCTTTCTAAAAAGCTTGCATCAAGGGAGAGGTTTAAATGAATTGTAGTTGATTTATAGCCTTTAATAAGAACTTCATTTATTCCAAGTATTTCTATACAGCTATCCCTTGTGCATATTAGAGCCTCAACAGGATGAATTTCGTCTATTTTATAATCTCCCTTTTTGTACTTAAATATAAATTCATCTAACTCATGGGGCGACAAGTCTTGGAAAAATCCCAGATGGCCTGTATTTATACCTATTATGGGCATATCAGGGAAGTTATATTTATGTAGAGTTCTGAGGAATGAGCCATCGCCACCAATACATATAATCAAGTCTCCACTAGGATCAAAATCTTCCGAAACCATAAAACCATTTTTGGATAATTTATGTTTAAGAATCCTTGCGGTTTCCTTAGATACTGCTTTTTTGTTTGAAACTATATTAATAATTGTATTTGTCAGTGTCATAATAAATACTCCTTTAGTTAATTATATGTATAACTAGAACCATAAATCTCTATAAGGATTTAAGTCCTGCTATAATAAATTATATATATCATAGTATTATTCTTGAATAATTTAATAATTCCTTCAAAGTATATACTTAATAATAATTTTTTATGTTAGGATGTGATGCTCATGAATCCCCTTATAGTACTTGCAGGTATAATTAGATATAAAGACACCCTGCTTATAGCTAAGCGTTATGTTAAAGAGCTTAATGCTTTTAAATGGGAATTTCCAGGTGGTAAATTAGAGGAAAATGAAGGTTTAAGAGATTGTCTAAAAAGAGAAATAAAAGAGGAGTTGAATTTAAATATTAATGTTGGAGAAATATTTGAAGTAGTGTATCATAGATATAGTGATAAAGACGTTCTTATCTTAGCATATTTATGTCAGTCTAAAACCGATAAAGCAAAGGCAATTGATTGTGAAGAGTATAAATGGATAAGACTCAATGAACTTAAGGCTTATGATTTTTTAGCTGCCGACGAGCCGATAGTAGATAAGATATTAAGAACACAGAAGCATTAATTTAAATAGAATCAGGGTGATAGAATGAGTAATGAAACACTACCAAATACATTAATATATGAAGTAAAGGAAGAAGAGGCTGGTATAAAGCTAAGGGAAGTTCTTTATGATAGAATGAGGCTCTCTGGAAGACTGACTAGAAAGCTAAAAAGAAATAAGAGTATATTTGTCAATAACCATAGAATTTCTTTAGGTAGCAATTTACGTAGAGGTGATGTTGTAAGGGTTGTGATGGCCGAGGAAGTGAATAAATTTGAGCCTCAGGATATTCCAATATCCCTTGTATATGAAGATATGGATATTATCATAATAAATAAGCAGCCAAATATAGTAGTACATCCTACAAAGGGCCATGCCGATAATACAATTGCCAATGGTTTAGCTAATTACATACAAAGAACAGGTCAAAGCTTTAAGATTAGATTTATAAATAGATTAGATAGGGATACATCAGGTTTATTAATGATAGCTAAAAATCCTTTTGCACAACAAGAGCTGTCAAATCAAATGCAAAGGAATTTAGTAGAAAAGAAATATGTAGCTGTTGTGGAAGGGAAATTAGAAAAAGATAGGGGCACAATAGATGAACCCATCGGACTTACTGAAGCTGATCCAATACATAGGATGGTAATAGAAGAGGGACAAAGGAGTATAACCCATTATGAATTGGTAGAAGGTTATGGCGATGCAAGCCTAGTTAGGTTAACCCTTGAAACCGGAAGAACTCATCAGATCAGAGTACATATGAAGCATATAGGTCATTCCTTGATTGGCGATGAACTATATGGAAAGGTAAATAAAGACCTAATAAACAGGCAGGCCCTACACGCCGAAACCTTAAAATTCTTGCAGCCCCGAACAGGAGAAGAAATCTTCATAAGAGCAGAATTGCCAGAGGATATTAAAAATTTAATCACAAAATTATCGAAAAAAAAGTAGACTATTTAAAGTCTATTTTTGTATTTAAGTCATATACACCTTTGTCCTACATAAATATATCCAGAAGCATTCCTCTAATTCCATCAAGTTTATTTATGATTTTAAGCTTATCCTTTTCATTCTTAAGAAAATCTTGAGTTAAGCCCTCCAATTCTTCATCAATCTTTTTTACAATTGATAAGGTTCTGTGCCTACCCCTTCTATCTAAAAAATTATCCTTAGAGAACTTATGGGAATTGTTAACAGTTAAATTTAGGAACTCTTTAACCAACCTCTTATACTTTACCACTTCACCTAATTGAAATTTCTTCTCAACCTCCTTAGATTGCAAATTAATCTCGCTCAATAGAGAGCTTAGCTTTTCCTGTAAAGAATCTCCATGCAGATTCCTCAGCTTTAAAGAAAAGTCATTTTGAGATTCCCTTGGGAGCTTGGAGGTTTCTTTTAATAGTGCAAACTCGCGAGTGTTATGTTTATTTATGTCTGATATTTTCATTGGATTAAAACACCTCTTTTGGGGAAAAATATATTATAATTGAGATTAAACCTCTATAATATATTTCGGTTAAATTAACTAGCTTTTTAATATATTTTATCATGGATTAGAAATAATAAATATATATATTTTTTTGTATTCTTTCAATTTACTCATTTATGAGTTATAATATAATTAATTAAATGATCCTGAGGTGCTCGTTAAAGCCTTGAAATTCAACCACCAATAAACATCCGGGAGTTCGTGTTTTTATGTGTATGACATGCCTAAAATTCTCTTTGGAAGCCAAAAGCATAAAGTAGATCACCCACCTATGTGAAACCGGGTGTGAATTTCCAAGGTGACGACATCTTGGGTAACCGTAATAAAACCTTCATGAAAATGAAGGTTTTATTTTTGTTCTTATTTCTTTAAAGAAAATATATACTTTATAGTCTTTGTCTTAATGCTTCCTGTTAAAATAATCATTACTAAATATACAATGCCCCCTAAAAAAGTAGGCAGTAAGACAGCTAGTTGTATAGGTGCATTGATGGATAGAAAATATCTATTAGATAGTATTATTGATATAATCATTAAAACAGAAGAAAAAATAGGATTTATAAAGTGCTTTATAAACTTTATATTGATATCTAAAAAGCGATTTAAGGCTATAATATTTAAGAGGAACATCAAGAATGATGAAAATATAAAGCCTATAATAAAACCATTGATTCCTATTTTTGGAATAGAAACTAAATAGTAAATACAAACTAAATGAAGAGACATTCCAATAAGGTAGTTTACAGTTGTTAACACTTGTTTTCCCAAGCCGTGTAGAATACCTGCAATAATATGATAAAGACTTAAAAAAATTACTGTTAGAGATAGGTATCTAAGATAAATACCTACACTGGGTTTAGCGTAAAGAAAAGAGCAGATTGGACCTCCAAAAAAGAAAAAGATAAATGCTATAGGTATAGAAATTAACAGGGCTATTCTTAATGCCAATACCGATTTTAATTCAATGCTTGTTGACCTCATCATGGTTTTTTCGGCTGATATATTAGGTATTAGATTTACTACTAATGCTGAAGTAACAATAAATGGAAGAAATAGTAATGGCATAGTCATTCCAACCACTTCTCCAAAGGTCTTTACAGACTGCTCTACGCTATATCCAGCAACCTGTAGGCGATGTGGAACAAGGACCATATTGGCGGATTGCATAAATACAGACACTAGTTTCGCTAGAGTTATTGGAAAAGCAATAGATATTATTTTAAATAGGGATGAAGATGAGCCTGCTAAATTAAATCCACTATTTGTTCCCATAGGAGTTTTTAAACTCCGGGAGTTTAGCTTAAAAAATAAAACTATAAGACCACCAAGCTCCCCAGCAGTTATTCCAAGGGTTGCTATCATGACAGATGATTTTAAATCCTTAGGCTCTAAAATATATAAAATACTCAGCACAAAAATAATTCTCACCAATTGCTCTGCAACCTGTGCACTTGCAGCTGGCATAACATTTTTTAAACCATAGAAATAGCTTCTAATAATTGATGCTAAAGTTACAATAGGTATTGCTGGAATTATAGCTAATAAACTGGAGCTTAATTTATCACTTTTTACTAGGTATTTTACCAAAAATTCGATATTATTGTATGTTAATATGCAAAGGAGAATTGATAAAGTAAGTCCCGTTGTGATACCTATAAATAGAGTTTTTTTACATGACTTATAATCATTTTTAATCATCTTTTGGGCAGTTATCTTGGATACTGCTATTGGAATACCAGAAGATGTAACAGTTACAATTACTAGAAAAACATGAAAAACTAAATGATAAAGACCGATACCCTCTGAGCCCAAAAGACGTGATAAAACAACTTTATATACAAAACCAAGGAAGCGTACGAGAAAATTAGCTATTACTAATATAATTGTGCTGTATATAAATGAGTTTTTCTTCAATTCATTACCTTCTTTCTAAGGGTATTTTGATTTGTATAATTTAAGAATTACTTGGAACTCTCTACAGATAGGAGTTTTTTAATAGATATTCTCAAAGTAAAATAAATATGACTGCTAAAGTAAGTCATATTTTAAAGCAAGTCATATTTATTTTATAAAAATATAATACTTTGAATTTTTTTTTGATTTGAGAAAAAGATAATAATATAGTTAAAGTTAGACTATAGTTGTGGAATTTTAAAGGTCGTAAGAAGCCCTGAATCTTCTATGGATAAATCCAGTTAAATGAAGGGAGCTTAAATAATGAATATGATTTGTCCCGTTTGTAACGGGCTAGATAAAAAAGCCATAAAATGTAAAAAATGTGCCAAAGAAATGATTGATAAGGGTAGGATTGCTGAGTATTATGATAACTACAGCTCATATCTTGAAATGAGTATCACTGAAAAGATAGACGGAGCTCCACAGGATAAGTGTGTTCATCTGTATGCTTGTACAGCTTGTAATACTGATAGGAGAATCCCTATTGATAAAATATATAAATAGAATAGTTAAAACATATATAATGCTTGGCAATCTACTGTATAAAGCTTAGGCTGTATAAATATTTTGATATTAAAAATATAATTGCTGTTTTTTAATACATAAAATTTTAGTTAAAAGAGAAAATAATAGAGAAAATAAGGAGGTGTTAAGTAAATGAATTTAGATACAAGAGATACAATAGTGAAGAAATTACTTGATGCACAGGAAAACGTACGTGACTACGAAGTCTTTGCTAAAAAAGTAAATGATCCAGAAGTAAGTAGTATCTTCAAGAAATTTGCTGAAGAAACAGGGCTGCAAGCGAGAAAATTACAAGAATTAATTGATAAGTATGATAAATAAATAGAGTGTGGGATATCCACACTCTATTTATTTAGATGATGTCTTAAACCATTTCAAAACAGTAGATTTTATGACTCTGTTTTAACCATGATTGATTTTCTCATTCCAAATAATACTAGATTCGTTTATAATTAAACTATAGATGCGTGACCCAAAAGTTTTACTTTCAATGTTTTTGCTGTGAGCTGTCAGCCGTTAGCTATTAGCCAAATTAAGCATTGTAGTTTTGATTAAGAAATATTTTAAAAAAAGGTTAAGTTTCAGGGTCATACATCCATGTATAGAGAATCCAAAGTAAATGTTAATTTATACATATATCATATTAATGTACATATCAAAATATCCGATGATTCTGGGGATTTTTGATGTGTATAAATT
>JANQEZ010000164.1 GCA_028278115.1 Clostridia bacterium | reverse complement strand
GGCGAATGATTGTATACATGTTCCGTTTGGAATGATTAGCTTAGAAGAAGGGACTATGTCCACCAGAAAGGGTAGAGTAGTATTTTTAGAAGATGTTCTGACAAAGGCTGTTGAGAAGACTAAAGAGATAATTGGCAATAAAAATCCAAATCTTGAGGATAAAGAAAGGGTTGCTAAGGAGGTAGGTATTGGAGCAATAGTATTCCAAGAATTATCAAACAACAGAATCAAAGACTATACCTTCTCTTGGGATAGAACATTAAACTTTGACGGTGAGTCAGGTCCATATGTCCAATATACCCATGCCAGAGCATCAAGTCTACTTAGAAAAACTGAATTAGATTATAAAGATAATATAAAATTTGATTTATTGACCCAAAAAGAAGCTATGGAGCTTATTAGGATTTTAAATAAATTCCCAGATATAGTTGTGGATTCTGCGAGGAAAAATGAGCCTTCTATAGTAACTAGACATATAATAGACCTTGCACAGGCATTTAATAAATTCTATCATGATTATCCTATATTAGTTGACGATAAAGATGTTCAAAGATCAAGACTTGCACTTGTTGATGTTTGTAGACAGACAATTAAAAATGGACTTAAGCTTATAGGAGTTGCAGCTCCGGAAAGAATGTAGGGTAGCAAAGACGTTGATAAGGCTTTGCTAGGTACGAGATACAAGATGCAAGTAAAAGACATACAAAAAGCAGTAGCTATAAAATGCTACTGCTTTATCTTATTGAACCGACCTAAAAGACTCCACTAAGACCTCTTATCTTGAACCTTGTATCTCGCACCTTAAAATCAGTTCTGACGATTTTTATTTAAAACTCTCAGGATCCTTCTTATGATAAATCCTTTCACTCCTGTTTTTAATTTCTAAAATCTTATCTAGAATTAAGTTAACCTCGTCTTTTATGATACCCAAATCATCCTTTTTAACGTTATAGTATAAATATAAATCTTCAAAGTATCTAACCAGCTTTGTAATACTCTGGTCAACACTTATAAACTCATTGAAATTTTTACTATTCATAGCATTTTTAAATTGCTCTAAATCAATCTTTATTATATCTACAACGTCCTCTTCAGTGTGATAATCTCCTATAGACATAAAGTAGGGCTTTATTCTTTCAAGATAGTATGTATTATCAGTCTTCACATGATACATATAGGATATTTTCGTGTCATTTACTTTAAACTTCACATAGAACATTATACCTTGAATTGAGATTACCTTAGCCCCTAATTGTCGTAATTCATCAATACATATTTGGTGTCTTATTAAACGAGAAGACATTATTGGCATATGAATTCCTCCTATGGAAAAAAAATCTATTTTATAATATAATACCACACTTATACGTGGTTAAAATATAAATTTGTGATTTTATGAAGTTTTATTATGGAAAGGCTTTAGGAAATTTCATAATTATGGCTTAGCAAAATTATACAATATACTGGGCATAGCTCCAGGGATTTTAAACCTATATGCAGTAGGGAACTTTTATAAATAATTTACTCAGGTTTAAGTAATAATTATGAATTATTTTCATATAACTTTACAAAAAAGGTAAAGGAGAATGTTTATGTTACATAGTTATGATAGACTAAATGCGGTAAATTATGCAAGAAAATGGGCTTTCAAGAGAAATCCAAGCTATACCAACTTTGATGAAATGGGTGGGGACTGTACTAATTTTGTTTCCCAGGTTCTACATGCTGGAAGATGTCCAATGAATTACGATAAATATGGCTGGTATTTTCAAAATATAAACAACAGGGCACCAGCATGGACTAGTGTAAAATACCTCCACAAGTTTTTGACAAAAAACAAAGGAGTGGGGCCTGTTGCTAATGAAGTTGATCTCAAGGATATACAGCTAGGAGACTTAGTACAGCTTAGATTTGATCCTAGTGAAGAGTTTGCACATTCACTTGTTGTAGTGGATATCAAGTTTCCCAAAAGCATAAACAATATCTTTATTGCCACACATACAATAGATAGACTTGATTACAGAGTATCTAACTACTATATTAAGGAGGTAAGATTTTTACACATTTCGGGCTATAGGACAAAAAAATAGATTTATCCTAGACTTTAATAAATATACAAGTGAATTTGAGTTATCAAATACTGTATATAGAATATAAATATTTCCTGTCCATAGTATATATTCTGTTCTCTTATGTTATAATTATTAATGATTTTGAAATGTTTTATTTATATGGCAAGGAAGTGAACTAATGAAGATACTTTTAACAACCCTTAACTCTAAGTTTATTCATTCATCTCTAGCACTTAGATATTTAAAGAGTTATAATGAGGAGCGTTTTAAGGATATACATATTGAAGAATATACAGTCAATAATAATCTAGATTATATTTTAAGGGAAATATACCTAAAGGACTATGATATAGTTTGTTTTTCATGCTATATATGGAATATAAGGCAGACCTTAGAAATAGCTAAAAATCTTAGAAAGGTCAATAAAAAAGTAAAGATTCTCTTAGGAGGGCCAGAGGTTAGCTACAGCCCAATGGATATATTAGAGGAACATGGATATATCGACTATATAATCTCTGGCGAAGGAGAGGAAACCATAGGGGAGCTTTTTGATTTTATCATTAATAAAAGGGGTAATATAAATAATATAAAAGGACTAGCCTTTAGACAAGATGCAAGGATTCAAATGAATGAAGAAAGAAATACATTCATGGATTTAGACGAGATACCGTTTCCCTATGGGGATTTGAGTGAGCTTGATAATAAAATTATTTATTATGAAAGCTCTAGAGGGTGTCCTTTCAACTGCCAATACTGCTTATCTTCAACCTTTAAAGGAGTAAGATATTTATCCATTGATAGGGTTAAAAGTGACCTTAAGAAATTCCTTCAATCAGATGTGAAACAAGTTAAGTTTGTGGATAGAACCTTTAATGCCGATAAAAATCATAGCTTAGATATCATGAAATATATTGAAAGCATAGATAATGGAAAAATAAATTTCCATTTTGAAATTACAGCTACATTAATAGATGATGAAATTTTAAGCTACCTAAAGGGAGTTAGAAAAGGGCTTTTTCAATTTGAAGTAGGCATCCAAAGCACATCGGAAAAAACCTTAAAAGAAATAGGTAGAAATATGGACTTTGAAAAAATTAAATACGTTATTAATGAAATATCCTCCTATGGCAATATTCATCTACATTTGGATTTAATAGCTGGTTTACCCTACGAAGATTATAAGACCTTTTTATTATCCTTTGACGATGTTTATAGACTAAAGCCCAATAAAATTCAATTAGGCTTTTTAAAGCTTCTTAAGGGCTCAGGTGTTAGGGTAAAGGAAGATAAATATGGGTATATCTACAGAGATATACCTCCCTATGAAGTAATGTGCAATGATTATATCACATATAGAGAAATGATAAGACTTAAGCTTATTGAAGAAATGATTGATGAATATTGTAATTCCCATAATTTTGATTATAGTATAGATTTCATAACAGCAAATTATTTTGAAAGACCTTCAAGCTTTTTTGAAGCACTAGCCCTATACTGGGAAAAATCAGAATTACACCATGTATCCCATAAAAAAGATCGACTATATGAGATTTTGCTTGAGTTTTATAGATATAATAATTTTGATAAAGAGGATTTGTTTAAAGAGTTATTGAAATTTGATTACCTAAGAGTCAAAAGGAGAAGTATACCAGAAATTTTTGACTGCATTACTCTAGAAGATTTTAAAAACAGATGTCATAAATTTTTACAGGATGAAGATAATATTGAAGGCTATTTACCAAAACAAAGGGACATATCAGCAAAGAAAATTATTAATAAAGTTCATTTTGAAATCTTCAAATATGATATATTATATTTAATTGTTAATCCAATTAAAGAAATTCCCCAGAAACAAGTGACTATTTTATTTGATTATGATGTGGATAATAAAGACTTTGAAAAATCGAGATACTTTAAAGTACACATTTAGCAATTATATTATAGATGTGTGACTTAGAAATTTAACCTTTTTTGAAATATTTCACAGACCAAAACTACAATGCCTGTTTGGCTAATAGCTAATGGCTGACAGCTCATAGCAAAACATTGAAAGTAAAACTTCTCGGGCACACATCTATAATACATAAAACAAAGGAGATGAGAGTTAAATTGAATTTCATCAGTGATATAATTCAAACCAATAAGAGTATAGTTATAAAAAGCTCTAAGCTAGCAATTAATAACTGGAAGATATTTTTAGTAGGTATTGCATATTCAATATTAAGCTTTGTAGTATGGACTATAGCATCCTATGCATGGATACTGGGAGGAATAATAGCAGCCATTGGGCAAAGTGCTATTATATCCAATTATCTTTATTTGATTGAGAATATTATCAACTATGATAAGTTTTCATTGGAAGATTTTAAGAGAGGCTTTCAGGTATATTTATGGAGAATTTACAGCATATTTATAATATTTTTCATAGTAAATCTTGGAATGAGTCTATTCTTAGACCCTATACTGTACTCAATAGGAATTTTGGGTGTATCTCTTAGACTTATAATTAATATAGCTGCATTAATAATGCTAAATACTATCCCAGAGGTAATTTATCAAAAACATTATGATAGATTAGATATAATAAGATATAGCTTTGAATTCATAAAGGATAATTGGCTTGAGTGGTTCCTTCCAAATGTATTTATTGCAGCTATAGCATATCTAGTACATATTATGACAAGCAGAGCTTTGATTTCAGTTGGGCTATATTATAATCCAGTGGTATCAACAGTAGTAAGGGCTATAATTTATCAACTAATACTAGCCTATGCAATGATCTACAGAGGACAATTGTTCAACATTCTTAGTACTTCCACTAGGAGAAAGAGAATGTTTATGAGAAATATGTATAAGTAGGAGATTTAATCTAGAGCATAGAAGCTTTCTAGATTATAAATAATAATTTAGGAGGGATCAGCATGGGTACTAGATTTAGAGAACTTATGGAAAAGGATATACCAAAGGTAATATCCATGTTTTCAAATTTAAACAAAGAGAGAGTTGAGGTATCCTTTGCAGAAATAGCATCAATGGAGGAGATACGAAATTGGATTACGAATCCCGACACATTTGTTTATGTAGCTGCAAATGGAGATGTTATTTCTGCAGTACTTAGAGCTAAAAGAGGCTCAGGAAATAAGAGGCATTCCTGCAACCTTACAGTAGCTGTGGACTATAGCTTTAGAGGCAATAGTATAGCAAAGGATTTAACTGAATACGCCTTACAGCAGCTAAAAAGAGAAGGAGTAAATATAGCAAGGGCATATATATACAGCAATAATAAATCTTCTATAAACACTATACTATCATGTGGATTTATCTTTTCAGGAAATGTTCATATGCACCATTTTGATGAAAAGTCCAATATGTATGTAGATGACTTGATTTTTCATAAAATACTGTAAAATAAAAAAAGTAATTTATCCATGATATAAAAAGAGTGGGGAAATTAGGGATTCCTAGTTCTCCCCTTTTATTTATAGATAACCAACACTAAAATTTAAAATAAATTTCAAAGAAAATAATGAACGCTTCTGCATTTTTTATTTGAAATTTATTAAACTTTAAAGTTGGTTACCTATATGAAGGAGGAAGAAAATGTTCGCAAGAATTGAAAAGCATTTAAAGGAAAGAGTAAATGATGTAGTATTTATAAACTTAAAGGACGAAAAAAGTTTAGATGTGAAGGGATACATAATAGATGATTCCATTCCCCTTCCCCTACCACTAAATGAAGTAGTGAATAGAGTGAAAAATGAAGCTGAAATAAAAGATATATCCATAGCAAAGGTTATACAGGGTATGGTATATATAATTGGAGTAGATAGTGATTTTAAGTATAACAAAACCTATAGAGAGTTTTTAAAAGTCTTTGATGAAAATATAATAAAGGTTGTCCTTCAGCAAGGATTTGATTTAATTGAAGCTAATAATAAAATAGATGCATTGATATGCTTTAAAGCCTGCTTATACATAGATAGAAATGACTTAGATGCACTCTATAACTATGGTAGATGCTTAGAAGAAATAGCCAAGGAATGGACAAGTGATACTGTAAAGGATTTTGAAGAAGAAGCTAGGGAGGTCTTTGAAGAGCTTGTAGAATCTTATCCAGATTTTCCCCTATCCTATTATCACTTAGGCTTTTATTATGCAAATAAAAGGCTTTATAAAAAAGCTTCTATTACATGGGAAAAGTATTTAGACTTAAGTATAGATAAAAACAAAGAAGCTGAGATAATGAATAGTCTATCGGAAATTAGTCATAAAATACAGTTTGAAGAAGGGTATAATTTAGTGCTTGATGGAAGAGCTAATGAGGCGTTGGATAAGCTTTTACCCCTTGAGAAGAAGTATCCAGAGTGGTGGAACCTACAATTCTTTGTGGGTTTGGCATACAGACAGCTTCAAAACTTTGAAGAAGGACTTAAACACTTTGATAAGGCTTATATAATAAAGCCCAGTCAAGCAGATATCCTCAATGAAATGGGCCTGTGTAATATTTCTTTAGGAAAAAATGATGAGGCAATTAAATATTTTAAGAAGGCCTTAAATATAAAGGAAAATGATGCAGAAATACTCTGTAATCTAGGAATTGCATATATGCAAAATGATGAGCTAGAATTGGCACAGGAACATATAAATAGATCTCTTAAGGCTAATCCTAAGGATGAAATTACAAAAGCATGGCTTAAAAAGATAAATTCAATGCTTTAAAACTTTTTACTCATAGAAAATTTCAAACTACCTGTTCTCTTTCGAGCTTTCCCTGAATAATCTGTTTTTAGAACATAAAAAATCCAGTGACATATATTGAATGACAGTAAAAATTACTGTAAAATAACATTATACTCAATAATCTGTAGAAGTATTACACAAAAAATTGAAAAGCTTTGTAGGAATTAAATAATTACTAGATTTAATTAGGACGATAAAGTATAGAGAATCCGAAGTAAATGTTAATTTATACATATCAAAATATCCGATGATTCTGGGGATTTTTGATGTGTATAAATTAAACTTTTGACTGGAATCT
>JANQEZ010000153.1 GCA_028278115.1 Clostridia bacterium | reverse complement strand
GTATAGTTTTAGTAATAAAGGATGTTACAAAGCAGCAAAAGCTGGAAAACATGAGAAGAGAATTTGTAGCTAATGTATCCCATGAGCTCAAAACCCCCCTTACCAGTATCAAAAGCTATACTGAGACATTGCTTGATGGAATGATTGATGATAGGGAAATATCTGAAAGCTTTTTAGGTGTTATTAACAGCGAGGCAGATAGAATGACGAGGCTGGTACGAGATTTATTACAACTATCTAACTTTGATAATAAACGAGCTAAATGGGATAAAAAAGAGAATGATTTAGTTAAATTAATGAACCAAATAGTTCTAAAGCTTCATTTAACTGCAATGAACAAAAATCAAAGGCTCGAATTTACTACTAATATCGACAGCCTTACGGCATACTTTGATTTCGATAGGATAGAACAGGTTTTATTAAATATCGTAAGTAATGCAATTAAATATACCGAAAATAATGGAGAAGTGCTGATACATCTTGAAAAAAAGGAAGATAAGGCACTCATAAAGGTTAAAGACAATGGAATTGGTATACCAAAGGAAGACCTGCCAAGGATATTTGAAAGGTTTTATAGGGTAGATAAGGCTCGCTCAAGGGAATTTGGAGGTACTGGACTTGGCTTGGCAATTGCAAAGGAAATAATAGAAGCCCATGATGGTGAAATAGAAATTTATAGTGAATTGGACAAGGGAACGGAAGTTATGGTAATTATACCCCTTGACAAAAGGGTTGTTTAAATACATTTTAAATACAGTGTAATGTCATTGTAATATCACTGTAATATAAATCATTTATAATAGTAGTATAATTAGGATAAAAGTATGCTAGGAGGCTTAGGGTATGCTAAAGAAATTTATTGCAAGTACACTAGTTTTAGTGATACTTAGCACATCTAGTGTAGTTGTTTATGCCAATAAGACCAATGAGCTATACATAGATGGAATTCTGCTGGAAGATAATGCTGTTGTTGCCGAAATTGTAGAGGAAAAGAAAGAAGAGATTAAGATTATCAGCCCTCAAATTAATCCCCAGAATGAGGTAATTGCTGAGAAAAATCTTCTTATTTCCATTAAGGTTCTTGGAGAAACATCTGTGACTCTAAGTGTATATAAGGTGACGGAGGATTTAGAGAATCCTGAAGTTTTGCTATTTGATCCTGAGAAAATTGAGCCAAACAAAGAGCTAGAATCTGACTATGTTAAGCACATTACAAATATTGAATCTGGAACATATAAAATGGTATTTACTAAAGACGGTGAAGAAGAACCTATAAAGGATATAGAATTTCGTGTGAAAAAGACTGAGGAAGTTGTTAACGAGGAGAAAAAGACTTCACTTCCTAATTTATTAGACTTAAGCATTACTGATCTTTTATTAGGAGATTAGTAATATAGAGAAACCAGTGACAACTTTAAACTATACACATTAAAAATCCCTAGAATCATCGGATATTTTGATATGTACATTAATCTAAGTATATGTATAAATTAAGTTTCACTATGGATTCTCTATAGAGATTCCAGTCAAAAGTTTAATTTATACACATCAAAAATCCCCAGAATCATCGGATATTTTGATATGTATAAATTAACATTTACTATGGATTCT
>JANQEZ010000155.1 GCA_028278115.1 Clostridia bacterium | reverse complement strand
AATATATGGGGGTGATCTAGAACCCATTGTTCAGGACATACGCCTGTAGGCATCCCTCTCTTACTTGACTCTGTCCCCATTGCACCGTCAAGTAACAGCAAGTGTTCTTTTAAATACGATTTAAATGTCTGCCCGTTCATTTTACACACCCTTTACAACATCTATCTGCTTCAATATTTTTAATATCATATGAACTCGGTTAAATGGTGTCATCATATAGAGACCATCTACATAAGGCTTTAATTGGCATCCTATATCAACCGCAATAGCAATACCTTCTTTTTCAGCTTCTTCTCTTGTCATGGTCTTATCAAATCGATTCATAATAGTATCTGGTATATCCATTCCTGCAATTTCATTTTTTATAAATGCAGCATTCTTATAACTAACCAGAGGCATAATACCACCTAAAATCTTTATATCTACTTGATTCTTTATTTCTTGAATAATCTGTATAGCTGACTTATCAAATATTGGTTGAGTTAATAAAAACTTAGCGCCTGCTTCCTTCTTAGCTTTTACTCTTTTTATAATTTTATCACCATGCTTGAGATTCGGATTCAGTGCTCCACCATAGCTTATTTTGTCATCTTCATTAAAATCACAGTTTAATTCCTTCATTAGACTCATTAGACCAATAGAATTCATATTAAATACACTTTTAACTTCTAAACGTTCTTCACTAGGTATGGGATCTCCCGTTACCAAAAGTATATTACGTATGCCTTCGATATAAGCACCGAAAATCGTGGACTTAATGGATATGATATTTTTGTCTCTACAGCATATATGTGGCATAACCTCTATACCAACTTCTTTGTTAATCTTAGCCGCCATTAACATGGCATCTGCACGTGCCCTGCCTAGAGGTGAATCAGCTATCGTTATCACATCAATTCCTTCTGCTTTTAAACGATGAGCTCCCTCCATAAGCTTGTCTGCATTGCTACTATGTGGTGGGTCTAATTCCACAGCTAAAACAAAATGGTTTTGCTTTAACTTCTCCATGAACTGATTGGGAATCGCTGGTTTTGCTTTCTCACTTATATGATTTTCTTTTTTTACTCTATGTACAACACGATAATCTCCTTGAAGTCGATGGCAAATATTTTCTATATGCTTGGGGGTTGTTCCACAGCAGCCCCCCATGATACTGACCCCTAAATCTTTTATCTGCATCATCATATCTGCAAAATAACTGGCATTGCTTTGATAGACAGTTCTTTCATATATCGTATCAGGATACCCTGCATTAGGAGATACAAGAATGGAACAATCTTCAATATCAATTTTTTTGATAATGTTATACAGATGTCCTATACCAACACCGCAATTAAAACCAAACGCTGTTAGATCTTTCATCTGTTTTAAAGTATTCAGCAAGCGATTGACACTAATTCCCTTTTTAGTATAACCATAGCTATTCAAAGAAAAAGAGGTTATAATGTCCACGGTCTGATCTTTATTTTTAATATAAGGGATTATTTGCTTTAGATAATGCAGATCTGAAAAGGATTCAAAATTAAATAGTTTAACACCTGACTCTAAAAAGGTATCAATAAGAGAAAAATACTCCTCAAAGCGTTGTTCCTCCTCTGAATCTCTCTCCTCTGGAATAGGACCCATATTGGCTGCTACCCATATCTTTTTATTGATTGTACAGCCCCAAGCAATACTGTAAGCTCTCTTAATAACTTCTTTTACATGATGGATAGAACTCCTAAGGCTAACTGTATTGGCTGCAAATGTATTGGTACGAATGAGTTTGGCACCTGCTTGAATATATTGGTTATGTATCGTTTCAATAATGGATGGATGACTCATATTCCCTTTTTCTGAAATCGTCGATTTAGAATCCATCAGTTGAGCATAATAAGTCCCTGTTGCACCATCCATTATAATAATATTTTCTGCTAAATAGTCTTTTAATGTCATATTGTTCACCTACCCTTGGTCGACTCTTTTAACATTCTTAAGTTCTAAATTTCCTTTATCATTAATCCATAGAGTACTTGTACATTTCTCATGCGTTTGAGGTAATGTTATTTCAAATCCATCAATTTTACCTTCCTTTAACAATTGCTTAACCAAGGTTTTATTAACCTTTTGACCATATCTGGTTAAGCTATCCTTCCATATGGTAAAGCTACATTGATTTTTCCATTCACTACAATAGAAGGACTTACTGTTTTCTAGGATTTTTCCCTTTCCACATAATGGGCAGACACCGATGCTTCCTTTTATCTTCTTACTATTAGAGGATACACCTTGATTTTCTAATTTTTCACTGTCAAATTTAAGTGTTCCTTGGCTTTTGGCTGCTTCATTAACCAGATATTGAACAAATCGTTGAATACTTGACATAAAATGATCTGGAGCCATTCCGCCTTCTTTTATTTTATTGAGTCCTTTTTCCCATTTTCCAGTGGTTTCAGGGGATTTTAATTCTTTGGGGACTATAGCTATCAGCTTACTTCCTTTATCCGTGGGCAATAAGGTTTTTCCTTTCCTAATGATATACCCCACTTGAATTAAACGCTCAATAATTCCTGCTCGTGTTGCTGGTGTACCAAATCCTGATGCCTTTAACTGCTCCTTAAGTTCTTCGTCCTCTACAAATCGACCAGCATTCTCCATAGCTCCTAATAGGGTTGCTTCAGTATATGGTTTAGGAGGTTTGGTCTGTTTTTTTATCGTTTCACACCCTTGATTGATTAAGCTCTCTCCTTCTTGTAAAACAGGTAGTATCGGTTCTTTTTTATCCGATTTTTCTTTATAGAGCTTTTTCCAGCCTAGCTGTTTAATGGTTTTCCCTGTTGCACAGAACTTTTCGCCTTCTATTTTCATTCTAATTTCCGTTGTTTCATAGATATAATACGGGTAAAAAACAGCTATAAATCTCTTGACAATAAGATTATATATATTTAATTCCTCTTTGGTCATACGACTTATATTGGGTACAGAATCTGTTGGTATAATCGCATGATGATCGGTTACCTTTTTATCATTAATAATTCTTGAATTAAAATTAAGCTTTTCCTGTAATAAAGGGTAAATAGCAGCAGAATAGGGTGTTACATTAATTTTATGTAAAGTTTTTTCCACCTTAGATACCATGTCTTGACTCAGATATCGACTATCGGTACGTGGATAGGTAATCAATTTTTTCTTTTCATATAGATCCTGAGCAATCTGTAATACCTTCTTTGCTGTATAACCATATTTCTTATTGCCGTCTCTTTGAAGTTCTGTTAAGTCATAAAGCAAAGGTGGCGGCTGCTTTTTTTCATTTTTTGTGATTTTCTCTATAAGAGCTGTCTTTTTATTTGTTTTTTGTTCAATTTCAACAGCTTGATTTAAATCTAGTATTTTTGTATCGGAAGGTTTTTTATTAAACCATATAGCTTTAAAGCCTTCAAACTTCGCGTGTACCTCCCAATAATCCTTGGGCTTAAAATCATCTATCTGCTTCTGCCTATCAACAATTAAAGCAAGCGTTGGCGTCTGTACTCTACCAATACTCAATAGAACATGATTCTTGGTTGTATAGGCTCTCGTTGCATTAATTCCTACAAGCCAATCCGCTTCAGAACGGCATTTAGCTGAATAATAGAGATGATTATAGTCACTTCCATCTTTTAATGTGTTAAATCCCTCATGGATAGCAGCATCCGTCATGCTTGAAATCCATAGTCGTTGAAACGGCTTACGACACCCAGCATAAGTATAGATATATC
>JANQEZ010000027.1 GCA_028278115.1 Clostridia bacterium | reverse complement strand
ACCTGTTTTTCTTATATTTTGTAGGTTAAAACAGGTTCATAAAAATCACTCAAATGAAATATCAAAACCCCCTTAAGTATTGATAAACTAAAATTAATGTTTTACTAGCACAACGAGTTAATTAACATATATTTTGCCAGCGTAACCCTTGGGCGTGATGGTGAAATATTTATTTACTATATATTTAGATAGGGGGATATTATTATGAGAATCGAACATGTTGCAATATGGACTAAGAATTTAGAGGAGCTTAAGGATTTCTATGTTAGATTTTTTAATGGAAACTGTGGAGAAAAATATATCAATTGTCGAAAAGGATTTGAATCTTACTTTATAAAATTTGAAGATGGGTCTAGACTCGAATTAATGCACAGTGCTTCGATACCTTCAAACAAAAATGATACTAAAAAGCAATATATTGGACTAATACATATGGCTTTTTCAGTCGGTTCAAAGGAAAAAGTTGATGAGTTAACCGAAGAATTGAGATACCATGGCTATATAATAGTAAGTGAACCAAGGATTACTGGTGACGGTTATTATGAAAGCTGCATTTTAGATTTAGATGGAAACAGAGTGGAAATAACAGTTTAGGAAAGACAATTTGATTTCCTTAATAATTTATAATATAAATCAATGTTTGATATAATATACTTCCTTAAAAACTAGAAGTATGTAATTTTCTATTTACTATCCTTAGTTGCTTGTTAGGTTTTTAGGTAGGAGTCGACTCTCCTACCTAAATCTTATGTATTTCTCTTTGTTTTATTTCATTACTGAATATAGCTGCTTCTCACATGAGACCTCTCTATTTCCTGTAGTAGGTTCTGGATTTCAAGCTTCTCATCTGGATTGAAATGTTTTAATTGCTTAAGTGTATTTTTAAGCTCTTTCTTTAATTTACCCTTAAAGTCATAGGATATACCCTTTCTTCTTGCATCTAAAAACTCTTTAAATTTTTTTTGAATTATAATATCAACTACTTTGATCGAATGTTTCATTCTAGAACCTCCTCGTATAATTTTTTACCCTATACATATTCAATAAAATATCCTTTTTTCCTTTTGGTACTTACTGGATTGCTTTTTAATAGAGTTTTCTTTATCTTTTTGGATAGGCATGTAACACCGCTCTACTTTAATGCATATTTATCTAGTAGCTAAAGAAAAGGAGGTGTTTTTATGGTTGCCCTTAATTCATTTGTAATTAGACCCTTAGATGATGCTGAAACAACTATAGTAGTAGATAGTGAGCTTTACAGAATTGAGTCATCTAACGCTATTGAAATCACTAATCAGTCAGTTGCTATTCCCGGTGGAAATGAACATACAATTATTAAGACTGCCGATGATAGCACTATTGGCACAAAGATTCCCGCAGGAAATATAGCTGTATTTGCCGATAGCCCGACTGACGAAGAGCAAGAACAATTTCTATTAGTTTCTGCAGTACTTCTGCCCCAAGAGATATAGATTATTTTTTGGATTAAGAGTGAAATCAGTTAAATACTAGCATGAGAAAATTTACATTAGCTTTAGAGTGCCATATAAACTAAATTTAAGGAGGGAGATACATGGCTGTACCTAAGCTCAATCAAATCCTGATTACAAAGAAGTCTGATGAATCTCATTTCGCTGTAGGTGGAGATTTATTTGAAATTGAATCCCCGACTACTAATGATGCAACTATTCAATCAGTTGCTGCTGCCAAGGGAAATGAACATACCTTTGAGCTATTTCCAGAACAATGCTTAGTCATAGGCAACATACCAAGTGGCTTTCTTACACTGTCTCAAGCGCTTCCAGAAAAAAATCCAGATGAAAAATTAGAAAGGGAGTTTCTTAGAATAGCCCTTGCATCTTAGATATATCAAAGATTCAGCCTTTGCCAGTTTACTTATTTTTCCGTAAATCAGCAAAGGCTGAAAATCTTTTAATAGATAAATTAATGTCTAATACCTGCTGAAATTAAGATTTTATAGTCCTATGCAAAAAATATGCTCCATCCTATAGCTAAAGCACCCACAAGAAAGCAGTAATATGAAAAATAGTGAAATTTATTTCGCCTTAGAAGCACTAATAATGTCTTAATACATATAAAACCAACAATGGCTGAAGCAGCCATGCCCGATAAGTATGCTGCTGCATTTAACCTTATCAATTCAAGTGGCACTTCAGTCGCCTTAAGCAGAGCAGCTCCACCTACCGCTGGCAGCGACATAAGGAATGAGAACTTAATGGCAAATTCCTTATCAAATCCGCATAACAGCCCTCCTACTATTGTTGAACCAGAGCGAGAAATACCCGGTGTGATTGCAAGTCCTTGTAGGAGCCCCACAGCAACAGCATTTTTATATGTTGCCTTTTCTACCCTTTTATGTCCACTAACCAGCCTTTGTGATAATTTTAAAAGTCCGCCAGTTATTAACAGTGCAATACCTGTAGCTAAGAGGGATTGCATAAGGTATTGTTCAAATATATCCTTTAGGAGAAATCCTATGAGGGCAGTAGGTAGGGAAGCGGTTAAAATCAAAAGGAGCATTCGTCTATCCCTTGTAGCGACTATCCGAACTCTATTTCTTTTTTTTCTAAAGCCTCCACTTATGAATCTAATGAGGTCAATTATTAAACCAATGCCTTCCCTAATAAGCATCAAAACATCTTTATAATAAATAACAATAATGGCAAGTAAAGTTCCTACGTGTAGAATTACTTCAAATAGAGCACCGCTTTCAGCTACTGCTCCAGCATCTATATTTACCCCAAGTATGTATTTAAATATGACCAAGTGGCCCGAGCTGCTTATAGGTAAAAACTCTGTTAATCCTTGTATTATACCTAGAACAATGGCTTGGAAAATAGACATTTCATCAACCCCTTTTTAAAAGTTTTATTCAATTTCTACGACAAATATTCTGATCCTTATAGATATACACTATCTTATTTCCAAACATTACTTTTTCAGTTTAGTACATAGTTTCTAGCTTGTCAATTTAAATACTTTATATACATTTAAAAATATATTTTTTTAATATATTCTTACTTCTTAAATACACAAATAATCCACTTTTGGATAAAAGTGGATGAAGAAATAGTTAATATTCAATTTTCCTTCTCTATTATGGTTACTTTTAAATAAGTTTCTTAATATCAAAAAGAGAGTCAACTACTAACCAATTTTGTGGGAAATACTTATTAACTGTCCAGTAGCTAAGCCCACCCAAGTCCTTTCTGGCAGCAAGCTTTGATTTTGCATCTATGCTCCTTGCATCCTCAAACCATACTACATGCTGCTTTCCTTCACTGTCATAATAGTTGAAAAATGGTGATTGGGATTTTTGGTCATATTGAATTGCGGCTCCAACATCCCCTGCAAGGTTCACTGCACCGGTATTGGTTACGGTTTTTGCTGCTGTTCCCGGAGTATATGGCAAGGTCCAATCATAACCATAGTTAGGTACACCCATTAAAATCTTTTGACTCGGTATTTCAGTCAGAGCATAATTAATAACCTTTTCCACTTCATTTATAGGTGCAACTGCCAAAGGCGGCCCAAAGGTATATCCCCATTCATATGTCATAATCACCACATGGTCAGCCAAAGCACCATGAACTGGATAGTCATGACCTTCATAGACTACCCCTTGCTGGTCAGCAGAAGTCTTAGGGGCTATGGCTGTGGTAACAGTATATCCCATTGGCTCAAGTCTGCTCCTCACATTTCTTAAGAAGTCGTTATAGAGCTCCCTGTCTTCTGGGTAAATATATTCAAAGTCAATATCTAATCCATAGTAGTTCTTTGCCTCAAGGGTATTTATAATATTGTTTATTAATGTTTCTTGTACTTCTTCATTACTAAGTACACTTCTCGCTATATCGCTACTGAAGCCTCCTCCCGGCTCTAGATTGGTTATAACTATTAAAGGTGCTACTCCAGCTTCTCTTGCTGCTTTTATTAATTCTTCATCTTCTATAGGCGTTAAAGTTCCATCGGCCTTTACTTCATAGCTAAAAATACTTAAATAGGTTAAGTATGGCAATGTCTTTCTAAGCACTTCCATATCTATGTTTGGAAAGGCATATCCATTAATTTCTATTTCACCTAATTTTTTAGTCCTTGGAGGAATAGTTATTACCTGTCCCGGATAAATTACTGTGGGGCTTGTTATCTGAGGATTAGCTTCCAGTATGGCTTGAACCGTCACCCCATATTGTCTAGCAATAGAATACAGAGATTCTCCCGAAACTATCTCATGCATTCTAGTTCCTTCAATTATTACAAGGGTCTGCCCTACCACGAGTTTACTTGGATCGGTGAGCTCATTATCATCTGCTATTTTAAAAGGCGGCACCCCGTATAAATTTCCTATAGTAAATAGACTCTCACCCGGCTTCACAACATGAATTATCAAAAAATCACCCCTTTCATTTCATTATATGCGAGACTTTAATAGAAGTTGCAGGATAGTTGCAAGTTCCAAGTTGTAAGTTACAAGTTTTTGGGTCATTCTTTTAAGTTTTTAGAGGCAAGATGCGTTGTCTAAAACTTACTTATGTCGACTAATATATCTTACTGATTGGCACAAAAAAATCACAGCATATTAGCTGTGATTTTTTTAAACTATTTTCTCTCAAAAGACCGACCCAAAAACTTGGATCTTGGAACTTGGAACTTGTATCTTATATCTTGGAACTTGGAACTTGTAACTACCAAAGAGCTCCAGCTCTTTGTCTAATCATTTAATCTATGAACAAACAACCCGCTTCTGAGCTTTGGCTCAAACCATGTAGATTTTGGGGGCATTACCTCTCCAGCGTCGGCTATTGATAATAAATCTTCCATAGTAGTTGGATACATTGAAAAAGCAATCTTCATATCCTTAGATACTCTTCTTTCAAGCTCAGCAAGTCCTCTGATTCCGCCTACGAAATCTATTCTCTTATCTGTTCTTGGATTTTCTATACCAAGTATGGGATTTAAAAGATTCTTTTGTAGAATTGATACATCTAATCTATCTACTGGATCATTTTCATCATATATACCTTCTTTAGCAGTTAATTTGTACCATTTATTATCTAGATACATTCCAAAGGTATGCTTTTCTAAAGGCTTGTATTGTCCCTTGCCATTGTATTCTTCTAGCTCAAACTTTTCCTTAACCTTTGTGATAAATTCCTCTTGGGAGTTACCGTTAAGGTCTTTAACAACTCTATTATAATCCATGATAAATAAATCTTCATCAGGGAAAATAACAGATAAGAAGTAGTTAAATTCTTCTTGTCCAGTATAATCTGGATAAGCTTCTCTTCTCTTAATTCCAACCTTTACAGAAGATGCCGATCTATGATGACCATCAGCGATGTAAAGATACTCTATTCCAGCAAATATTTCGCCTATTTGAGTAATGATAGCTTCATCATCTAAAATCCAAGCAATATGAGTAATATCATCGTCGCTTGTAAAGTTATATACTGGCTTATGGAATTTTATCCAATCGTTTACTATTTTATTTATTACATCATTCTTTCTATATGTTAAGAATATAGGAGCAGTATTTGCATCACAATAGTCAAAGTTATTTATTCTGTCAACTTCTTTTTCTGGTCTTGTGAACTCGTGCTTTTTGATGATATTATTCATATAGTCGTCGATTGAAGTACAGCCAACTATTCCTGTCTGAACTCTACCATCCATTATCTGTCTATAAATATAGAACTTTGGAGTTTCATCCTGTCCTAATATTTCATCCTTAATCATTTGATCTAAGTTTTTTCTTGCAGTCTTATATACACTTTCATCATACTGACTTACAGAGTCCTCAACATCTATTTCTGCCCTTACCACGTGCAAGAAAGAATTTTCATTGCCCTTAGCCATTTCCTTAGCTTCTTCTCTGTTCATGACATCGTATGGAAGTGAAGCTACTTTTTCTACTAATTCCTTTTTAGGTCTTATACCTTTAAACGGTCTTACTACAGCCACTTAAATTCCTCCTATTTGAAAAATTTTGTTATTGTTTCAACTACTTCAACACCTATTCTAGACTGAGCTTCCTTAGATGACGCTCCTATATGAGGTGTTAATGATACTTTAGGATGAGTATAGAGAGCCTTGTTCTTAGTTGGTTCTTCTTCAAATACATCAACAGCAGCCGCCGATACCTTTCCAGAATCAAGGGCTTTAAGTAATGACTTTTCACAAATTACTCCACCTCTTGCAGTATTGATTACATATACTCCATCCTTCATCTTATCAAATTGATCTTCTCCTAGAACTGCACCCGCTTCTTTATTAAAAGGAACATGGATTGATATAAAGTCAGAGCTTTCTAAAAGTTCATCAAGGGACATATAGGTGTATTCATCATAGCCTTCTTTAGCACCTGACCTGTTTGTATATATAACCTTCATTCCTAATGCACTGGCCTTTTTAGCTGTCTCTCTGGCAATTCTACCAAAACCAATTAAGCCTAGAGCTTTGCCATTTAACTCAATTCCTTTATATTGCTTCTTATTCCATTTTCCTTCCCTCATAGTTACATTTGCAATATGTATATGTCTAGCAACTGCAAACATATGGGCTATTGCAAGCTCAGCAACTGAAGCGCTGCTTGAATTTGGAGTATTCATAACCTGTATACCATGCTCAACAGCATAGTTTACATCTATATTATCTACTCCTACACCTGCTCTTACTATAAGCTTTAATCTTTTTGTCTCTAAAGCTGCATCAATGATAGGTTTACGAATCTTAGTAGCAGAACGAATAACTATACCATCAACTTCCTTTATCTTTTCCTTAAGTCCTTCTACTTCATAATGTTCTTCTATAACTTCAAATCCTGCATCTATTAATGATTTAACAGCATTTTTATCCATACCATCAGTAACTAATATTTTAATCATATTCAATCCCCCAAGCAGATGTTGTCTTATAATCCAAGAATTTCTTCAATTATGTTTAAAAGCTCTTTTACTTCATCTAAAGTAGTTTCTGCCATATGTGCTATTCTAAATGTCTTTTCTTTAAGCTCTCCATAACCATTGGATATCATATATCCACGTTTTCCAAGCTCCTTATTTAAATCTGCAACACTGATTCCCTTAGTATTTTTTACTGTAGTCAAGGTGTTAGAAGCATATTTTTCTTCGGCTAACATTTCAAAGTTTTTATTAGCCCAGTCTCGAACGTAATTTGCCATTTCTAAATGACGAGCAAATCTGTTTTCAATTCCCTCTTCTAATATCTTATCTAATTGATAATCTAATGCAAACATATGTGGAAGAGACGGAGTTGAAGGATATTGATGATCTTTCTTTTGAATATAGTTATATAGGTTCAGTAAATCTAAATACAGTCCTCTGTTTGGAACTTCTTTAGCAGCATCAAGTGCCTTTTGTGAGATTGAGCAGATTGCTAACCCTGGAGGGAGTCCAAGACACTTTTGAGTAGAGGTGATACAAATATCTACTCCAAGCTTATCTACTTCAACCTTTGCTCCACCCAAAGAGCTTACAGTATCAAGACAGAACACTACCTCTGGATATTTTTTAATAACTTCTGAAATACCTTCAACAGGGTTCATTATACCAGTAGAGGTTTCATTATGAGTTATTGTTATTAAATCATACTTTCCAGTTGATAAAGCTTCATCAACCATTTCTGCTGTAGTGGGCTTTCCCCACTCAGATGTAAACTTATCTGCTGGCACTCCATTGGCCTCAGCCATCTTATACCATCTGTCTCCAAATGCACCTACTGAAAA
The DNA here is from genome assembly GCA_028278115.1 of Clostridia bacterium. Classification (GTDB taxonomy): domain Bacteria; phylum Bacillota; class Clostridia; order Peptostreptococcales; family Caminicellaceae; genus JANQEZ01. The sequence goes on along the minus strand of JANQEZ010000027.1, from coordinate 1,536 downwards.
TATAGCTGCTCTTTTTCTTGTGCAAGAGCGAACTGCAGCTTCCATCAATCCACTACCTGATGTAGTAGATAGTATGATTTGATTTTTAGTAAACATTAGTTTTTGCATTTTTTCAGATATAGACCTTTGTAAATCTGAGGCATCCTTGGTACGATGTCCGATCATTGGTGTAGCTAGTTTTTGTAACACATCATCAGCCACATCTACTGGGCCCGGTATAAATAGTCTTTTATGCATGGCTTTACCTCCTACACAATTAATATTTTTATTTAAATAAAAATCGTTTTCTCAAATCTATAATATCACTAAAAAATTCATTATACAATATTTTTCATAAAAATATTGAATCTTTTTGCTGCCTTTGATTTGAATATAAAAGTCTGAAATTAGTAATAAGTAAAACTTAGTTCTTTCAAAGCTTTTACTCCATAAAAAAATCACCACAGAGTCCTACTGGGTCAATATTATTTCATAAAGCTTCATAAAATTTAATATATTAAAATGAATTAATATTATCAAAAATGTATATTTTTCAGATTGTTGACAAAGTCAACAAGATGGCAGGCTTCCCCGAAGCCTGAAAATGTATATTTTTTTAATGTATACCCAGTTCACCAAGCTTATACACATCTTCTCTTCTATGCTTTAGCAATGGTAATTGCTCTCTAATTTTTTTGACCTTTTTTAAATCTATATCTGCATATATTATTACTTCATTCTCATCTGCCTCATTTACAGTCTTTCCCCAGGGATCAACTATTAATGAGTGTCCATAGGCAATATAAGAGGAGTCTAATTTTCTTGCTGGAGAGGCTGCTATAAAATATACTTGATTATCCATAGCCCTCACCTTTGCCAATGAGTGCCAGTGAGCTGGTCCTGTGGTCATATTAAATGCTGCAGGTACTATTATTAATTCTGCATCCTTTAATGCCATCAGTCTCATTAGTTCTGGGAATCTCATATCATAACATATGGCAACACCAATTTTGCAAAACTCTGTTTCAAAAACCGTAGCCTTATTTCCCGAACCAAGGGTATCTGATTCTTTAAATTTTATGCCGTCTTCAACGTCAATATCAAAAAGATGCATTTTTCTATGTTTACCAATTACCTTTCCATTTCTATCAAAGGTATAGGAGGTATTAAAAATATTTTCTCCATCTCTCTCTGGAATTGAGCCTCCAACTATGTATATGCTCTGTTGTTTAGCTAATTTCGATAATAATTCTGTTGTTTCACCTGGAAATATCTCTGCAAACCTTGGGAAAAAGCTATTGTCATATGGGCAATTGAACATTTCTGGTAATATCACTAAATCTACTGAGTTGGAGCTTGCCTTAATAACCATTTCTTTAGCCTTCTTTAAATTTTCCTCTTTATTTTCTGATATTGCCATTTGGCAAACTGCTATTTTAAAATTTTTCATTTTCTCCCTCCTCGTATAATATGTTTAGAAGCACTTTTATAAGTGTTCTAAGCATATTTTTTTATTTGTTTTTATTGCAATTTTTAATTGAGATATCCTAGTGCTAA
>JANQEZ010000150.1 GCA_028278115.1 Clostridia bacterium | reverse complement strand
GGTTCTACTTGCGGCGTATAATGTACTGCTTTACAAATATACGGGTCAAGAGGATATAATAATAGGTTCTCCTATAGCAGGAAGGCGTCATGCTGATTTGCAAAATATAATAGGAATGTTTGTAAACACACTTGCAATGAGAAATAGACCACGAGGAAATAAAACTTTTATAGAGTTCTTAAATGAATTAAAAAACAATGTATTATCTGCCTACGAAAATCAAGATTATCAGTTTGAACAATTAGTGGAAAGTTTAGAGTTGCCTAAGGATATGTCTAGAAATCCTTTATTTAATGTAGCATTTTCCTTGCAGGATTTAATACATAATAAGATTGAATTAGAGGGTCTAAACTTTATTTTGCAGAAATTTGATAGAAATATTTCTAAATTTGATATTACATTAGATGCATTTGAGGATAAAGATAAAATACTGTTTAGTTTAGAATATTGTAGTGACTTGTTTATAGAAGACAGGATAAAAAGAATGTCACACCATTTTCTAAAAATATTAACAGAAATTACTCAAAAACCTAAAGTGAAAATTGGAGAGCTGGATATCTTGTCCCATCCAGAAAAAAGACAATTGATTTATGAATTTAACAATACAAAAAAAGAATATGAAAAGAATAAAACATTAAATGTGCTTATTGAGGAACAGGTCAAAAGAACTCCCTGCAATATAGCTTTAGTCTATGATAATGATGAGGTTTCATATAAAGATTTAAATAGCCGAGCAAATCAGGTTGCATGTATGTTAAGAAACTCTGGTATAAAGAGAGATGAAATAGTAGGAATTATGGCAGAGCGTTCTATAGAAATGATTATAGCAATAATAGGTGTATTAAAGGCAGGTGGAGCATACCTGCCGATAGATCCCGAATATCCTGTTGACAGAATAAAATACATGATTAAAGACAGTAATGCCAAAGTTATGATAACACATAGTCGATTTGCTAAAAGAATTAATTGTGAAATAAAAACTATTAATTTTAAAGATCTTAAAAACTGGGACAAATATAAAGATAATATACAACACATAAATAAATCATATGATTTGGCATATGTAATGTATACATCAGGGTCAACGGGAAGGCCGAAAGGAGTAATGATAGAGCATAGAAGTGTTATAAACCTTTCCAAATGGTTTAACATGGAGTTTCCTATTAAAAAGAATAGAAATTTTGTTCATATGTCAAATGTTTCATTCGATGCCTCTATAGAAGAAATATTTCCTACATTAATATATGGTGGAACAATTTTTATTATGAGAAAGGAGGAAGCTCTTGATAGGAAAAAGTTTATAGAATTTGTAAAGGCTAAAAATATTAATATAGCACAATTTGTTCCTATGACTTTGAAATCTATTTTAGCACATGATGCGAAAATTGAAAGTCTAGATTCAGTTTTAGTTGCGGGAGATAGACTTGAAGATTCGCTAAAAAATAAAATACTTTCCATAGGATATCAACTATCTAATCACTATGGTCCCACGGAAGGGACAGTGGATTCTGTAGTTGCAAAGTGCGAAAGGTTTAAGGCTACAATAGGCAAACCTATATCCAATACTAGAATATACATATTAGATAAAGATAGTAATCTTGCTCCTGTTGGAGTTTCAGGAGAATTGTGTATATCTGGTGATGGTCTGGCAAGAGGATATATCAATCGCCAAGACTTAACAGCACAGAAATTTGTACAAAATCCATTTTTTCCCGATGAAAAAATGTATAGAACAGGAGATTTGGCAAGTTGGCAATCAGATGGAAATATAACATTTTTAGGAAGGATGGATAATCAGATAAAGATAAGAGGATATAGAATAGAGCCTAAAGAGATAGAGAATCAATTGTTGAATAATGAAAATATAAAGGAAGCAGTTGTATTAGATAAGATAGATTCCTATGGAAGTAAATATTTATGTGCATATATAGTTGCACATTGTGAACTTAAGCTAAGGGAGATTAAAGAAGCGCTCTCTAAAGAACTACCTGACTATATGTTGCCTTCATACTTTTTTCAGATTAATAGTTTGCCATTAACTCCAAATGGTAAGATAGATATAAAAAATCTTCTCGAACTTGATGTAGATATAAATGAAGAGATTCAATCTATTGAACCTACAAATTATATAGAAGAGAAGTTAATAAATATATATCAAGATGTTTTAGAAGTAAAAGGCATAGGCATAAACCATGATTTCTTTGAGCTCGGAGGGCATTCAATTAAAGCAACTGTTCTTTTGTCAAGAATTTATAAAGAGTTTAATGTAGAAATACCTTTTAAAGAGATATTTAAAAAATCTAAGATTAGAGAGCTTGCAAAGTATATAAAAGAAGCAGAAAAAGGGATGTATCTGAACATATGTCCTATAGGGGAGAGAGAATATTACCCACTTTCATCTTCACAAAAAAGGATATACATACTGTGGCAGCTTCAACCCTATTCCACTGAGTATAATATGCCTGGGGCAATGATTTTACATGGTGAATTAGATAAGGAGAGGTTCAAAACGGTTATTTCTCAGCTTGTAGATAGACATGAATGTCTAAGCACATATTTTGAAATGGTTGATGGTGAGCCAGTACAAAAAATTCATAAAAATATTGATATTAGTATGGATTACATAGAAATAGAGGAAAAAAACTTAACTAGTTTTATAAGAGAATTTCAAAAACCTTTTGATTTATGTAACCCACCTCTGTTAAGAGTTGCTCTTGTGAAATTTGAATATCATAAGCATTTGCTGTTATTTGATATACACCACATTATTTGTGATGGAATATCCACAGATATTTTAATTAGGGATTTTACAAGTTTATATGAGGGATTAAAGTTGCCTAAACTTAAAATACAATATAAAGATTATGCAGTTTGGCAAAATAATCTTATCCAGTCGGAAAAAGTAAAAAGAATAAGCAAGTATTGGATAAATAAGCTACAGAACTTTAATTATACTGAACTTCCAAGAAAAAATTTAGTTTCAAATTATAAAGTAGAGGGGTTAATAAGGGAAACAGAATTAAACGAAGCTATGACAAAGAAGATAAGTGAGCTCTGCATAAAACACAAAATAACAAAGTCTACCTTTATATTGTGCATTTTTAAAATCATAATAATGAAAGTTATCAATCAAAATGATATAACTATAGGCTTACCGGTTGCTGGTAGAATTCATGAAGATATTGAGGATTTAATAGGGGTATTTTTAAATCTTTTAATTGTACGTACTAAAATAAAAAGTAATATGAAATTTGATGAGTATATAGGTATACTCAGCAATAACATTATGGAAGTTCAGACTTATCAGGATTATCCCTATGAATATCTTTATTCAAAGATTAAAGAAGAATATAAATTTAAAGGCAATTCTTTATTTTCAATACTATTCAATTATATGCCTTATGAAGAAGAAGAAAATTTAACTTTGAAAGGCCTTAAAATAGAGCCGTATAGTTTTGAAACTATAGACTCGAAATATGATTTGACTTTATATGCAAAGGAAGAAAAGGATAAAATATTTTTAAATGCTGTATTTAAGAACTATTTAGAAGAATGCTTAATAGAAAATATGATAAAAAGTTTTGAAACTATTATTAATACAGTTTTACAAAATGAAGATATCCTAATTAGTAAAATTAATTTAAAACAAAATATAGTTGAGAATCAGTACTCTCAGGATTTTGATGTGGAATTTGATAATGATGATTTATTCTAATATTAATGTTTTATAGTTCTAAAAAATATTATTAAGGAGGTATATTTTGAAATTTAAAAGTTTACAGGATAAGATAAGTAGCATTACTTCAAAAATGCCTAATAAGATAGCCATAGAGCATGGAGACAAAAGTATTTCATTTATTGAACTTGAAGAAAAAGCAAATCAAGTAGCAAATTTTTTTTATGATAGAATTGATGACCAAAACAACATTACTTTACTAATGGATAGAAGTATAAACTTAGTACAGGGGATTCTTGGAATAATTAAATGTGGAGGAGTATTTGTGCCTCTTGATCCTTTATTTCCTGAAAATAGGATTAGATTGATGTTGGACAAGGTACATAGCAATTGGATAATAACAGAATCCTCATGGTTAAATAAATTGGATAATATAATGAGTAGTACAAATAGAAAAATAAATGTTTTGGTGTTGGATAATCATAATATAACTTTTTCAAAATTTAAAAATATAGAAGTGTTCCTACTTGAAAAGGATAAAGTGGAGAATAATTACTTTTCTCCAAATGTATTTAATAAAAATTGTTATATCTACTTTACTTCTGGGTCAACAGGAGAACCTAAAGCAATATTAGGCAGACATAGAAGTGGACTGTCCCTAGCCAGTAAGGCACAAAGAATGTTTGGTTTTCTTGAATTTTCTTAGAATTGCTAGTAAATTCTTAAAATATCAAGTTGATGCTTACTGGCTATATTTATTCTACGGATATTTAAAACAATATCAAGGTTAAACTCTGCTTCGCTTCTCTCAGACCTTGACATTATTTTAAATATCCGTAGCGAGTAGCTATGCCAGCTAAGCAGCCTTGTGAGCTAATAGCTCCTTATAATATTTTTCTTTAAACTCTCTAGGGGAATTATATCCTAAAGATGAATGAAGTCTTCTAGAATTATAAAAAAGTTCAATATACTCTATTACAGAGCTTTTAGCATCTTCTCTAGTTCTGAATTTTTTCCCATATATTCTATCCTTCTTAAGTGATGAAAAGAATGATTCTATGACAGCATTATCATAACAATTACCTTTTCTACTCATGCTTTGATTAATATTATTTTCTCTTAGAATATCCTGATAGGCGTATGCTGCATACTGCGACCCTCTATCTGAATGGAATATTAACCCTTCACTAGGGCTCTCTTTTCCTATAGCCATTTTAATTGCTTCTATGGTTACTTCCTTAGTTATTCGACTGCCAAAGGCCCATCCTATTACTTCTTTATGGAATAAATCCTCTACAGCAGCTAGATATATCCATCCCTCATCTGTCCATATATATGTCAAATCTCCTACCCACTTTTCATTTGGTCTATCAGCTGTAAAGTCTTGATTCAATAAATTTGGTGCTACTGGATATCTGTGGTTTGAGTTTGTAGTAGCTTTATATTTTCTTTTTAGCCTACTGCATATTCCATTTTCTCTCATTAACCTAGACACTCTATTTTTACCGCATTTGATACCTTCCTTTTCTAGTCTAGCTTTAATCCTTCTTGCACCATATGTTTCATATGACTGGTGATACACTCTTTTTATCTCTATCACCATAGCTTCATCACTTTTTTTCTTCTCACTCTTAGGTCTCTTAAACCAACTATAATATCCGCTCCTTGATACTCCTAAAACATGACACATCTTCACTACACGAAATTCCGAGCTATTATCTTTTATGAATTCATACTTTATTTCATGTCTCTGCTGAAGATGCCCATAGCCTTTTTTAGTATGGCATTTTCCTCCTCAAGGTCTTTAAGTTTTTTCTTCATCTCTCTAATCTCTGCATCTTCTGTTCTTAACTTGCCTCTACCTGGAAAAGCCTCTTCTCCATACTCGCTATATTTCTTCACCCAATTACGGATAGTTGTTTCACTTACACCTATATCTTTAGCTACTTCACTTACTTTATTTCCTCTTTCTCTTACCAGCTTTATTATTTCTTTTTTATATTCAATATTAAATTTCCTCTTTGATCCCATTGCTGAACACTTCCTTTCCTAGTTTCTATTTTACCAAACTATCTTTGTGTCCAGCAAATCGGGTACAGGTCAA
>JANQEZ010000356.1 GCA_028278115.1 Clostridia bacterium | reverse complement strand
TAAAACTTAAAATAAATTTCAAAGAAAATAATGAACGCTTCTGCATTTTTTATTTGAAATTTATTAAACTTTAAAGTTGGTTACCTATATAATATATTTTCCATATTATTTCAAAAAATAAAAAAAAGCCACATCTGAATGCGACTTCTAAATCATTTAAACTGCAAAACTATTTTTGGTCTTGTCAGCCATAGTCAAGAGCTCATTGGCATGCTTTAGAGTTAAATCTGTTATTTTATTTCCTCCAATTAGCCTGCTGATTTCATTTATTCTTTCTTCTTGATTAAGCCTTCTTATTAATGTGCTTGCTTTATTTTTAGCTATATTTTTTTCAATAAACAAGTGATTATCTGCCATTACAGCTATCTGAGGTAAATGTGTAATACAGATTGTCTGATGGGTTTTAGCAATAAGTGCAATTTTCTCTCCTACTACATTTGCTGTTTCACCACTTATACCGGTGTCTATCTCATCAAAAATCAGTGTTTCTATATTATCAATTTTTGCAAATATAACCTTCATTGCAAGCATAATCCTAGAAATTTCTCCACCAGAAGCCACTTTAGCAAGGGACTTTAGGGGTTCTCCCGGATTCGTAGATATTAAAAATTCCACTTTATCAGTGCCATATTTAGTAAGTATCAAATTATTGCTATTATCTAAATTAGGAACTATATTCACCTTAAACTTTGTCTTCTCAAAATTTAAATCATTTAGCTCCTTAATCATCTTTGTTTCAAATTTTTTGGCTATTTTTTTTCTTTGAATACTCAATTTATCACTGAGGCTTATATATTCTTTCTTGCATTCATCTATTCTTTGATTTAAGTCCTTAATTCTATTAGTGCTGTCTTCCAGCTCCTGCACCTCATTAGATAATTTATCCTTGTAATCTAATATTTCCTTAATAGTATTTCCATATTTTCTTTTAAGATTATTTATAGTGTCAAGTCTTCCTTCAACCTCAGATAGCAGTTGGGCATCAAAGACTATATTTTCACTATATCTTCTCATATCACTGGTTAAATCCTGAAGCCTGTAAAAAACATCCTGTAATTCTTTACTAAAATTTGATATTTCATTATCTAAATCTGATATCTTGTCAAAATCAGCCATTACTCCCGATAGTATTCCTAGTACCGATTGTTCGTCATTTAACCCAGCAGCTATTTTCTCTTGGCTCTCGTTAATTATGGAAAAAATATTTTGACTGTTTTTTAAAAGCTGAAATTGCTTTGCCAAATCATTATCTTCATAAAGCTTCAAATTGCATGAATCTATTTCATTAATCTGAAACTTTAATAAATCAATTCTTCTTTCTCTCTCTTTATCATTTTGGTTAATAGATTGAAGCTTTCTTTCATAATCCTTAAGCTGGGAATATTTTTTATTTACCCTATCTAAACTATTTAAAAGAACTTCACTCCCAAACATATCCAGCATATGCATATGATTTTCAATATAAAGCAGTGATTGATGTTCATGTTGGCCGTGGATATCAATAAGCAGCTTAGCAATTTTTTTGGCAAATGAAAGCTGAACTATTCTTCCATTAATTCTAGATATACTCTTACCAGTACCGAAAATCTCTCTATTCAAAATAATAATATTATCTTCTGAGTCAATGCCATATTCCTTTAAAAGCATCTTGATTCTTTCATCTTCAAAGGTGAATACTGTCTGAATAACAGCCTTGTCTTTACCTGTTCTCACATAATTCTTACTAGATTTCCCCCCTAGAGCTAACCCTATGGCATCTATTATAATGGACTTTCCAGCTCCAGTCTCTCCTGATAAGACATTAAAGCCTTCAGTAAAATTAACATTCACATTTTCAATCAAGACAAAATTTTCAATATTGAGTTCTAGGAGCATACAAAACCTCCGTTTCTTATCTCATAAGATTCTTAAACTGATCCATTATCCCCTCTTTGTCGGAGTCTTCTCTAATTAAAATAAATATGGTATTATCCCCTGCTATGGTACCAACTATATCCTTTATATCAAGTACATCAATTGCCTCTGCTGCTGCATTAGCAGCACCGCTTAATGTTCTCAGCACAATGATATTTGCAGAAGAGTCAATTGATAGTACTGAATCCTTAAATATCTTAATTAGCCTATCCGATATAACACTTTCCTGTTGTTTGATGGCAGCATATTTATATCTACCATTTTTAGTCAATACCTTTATTAGCCTTAGTTCTTTTATATCTCTAGAAACAGTGGCCTGAGTTACATTAAAACCATTTCTTTTTAAGTATTCGGCCAATTCTTCTTGCGTTTCGATTTCGTAACCCTCAATAATTTCAAGAATCTTAGCATGTCTTGAATATTTCATAAAAACCTCCTAAAAAAATTTTTTATAGGAAAACCTTTTTTTACATTACTTTTTATTTATTCTACAACACATTCTATTTTCCTTTTTTTTGAGATACTTTTAAACAAATTGCTCTAAAGTAAAATTCCTATATAACGAGGGCAATTATAATTCTACTTTTCTACAGCTAAAACATACAATGGGTTTAAACTATCAAAAAATCAAAACACAAGATTTTTGTTGTAAATCTTATAGCTGACTATGGGCCCCTTCCACAATCTCTAATGCAAATTCATCTATATCTATGGTCAGCTTAGACTTTTCATTAATGGTATAGGCAAGGAACTCTATATTTCCTGCAGGTCCTTTGATTGGTGAATATGTAAGTCCTTTGATTGTAAGACCTAATTCATTGGAAAATTTAAGTATATCATTAATTACTTCTCTATGGACATTTTTATCCCTGATAACCCCCTTTTTTCCAACCTTTTCTTTACCTGCTTCAAATTGAGGCTTTATGAGGAAAATTATCTCTCCATTCTTTTTTACAAGCTCCTTAGCAACTGGTAAAACTAGCTTTAGAGAAATAAAGGAAACATCAATTGATGCAAAATCAATTTCATCGTGGATGTCCTCAGGCTTAACATATCTAATATTAGTTCTCTCCATTGAAACCACTCTATCATCCTGTCTCAATTTCCAGTCTAGCTGACCGTAGCCTACATCTATTGAATAGACCTTCCTTGCTCCGTTTTGAAGCATACAGTCCGTGAACCCACCTGTGGAAGCTCCAATATCCATACAGATTTTATCCTTTAAATCAATATTATATCTATCTATAGCTTTCTCCAGCTTGAGTCCACCTCTGCTTACATAGGGGAGAGTCTTACCTCTAATTTCTATATCCCCATCAGCTAAAACCTTCATTCCTGCCTTATCAACCAATTGATTATTAACATAGACAATTCCACACATCAAAGCCTTCTTAGCTTTTTCTCTAGTATCAAAATAGTTTCTTTCAACTAATAGGGTATCAATTCTAACTTTTTTGTCCATAATATTCTCCTTGCATGATCTAAAGTTTAAATGTTTCAATCACTTGTCTATATATACCTTCGGCATTTAAACCGTGTTCCTTAAATAAAAGCTCGGTTTCACCGTGCTCAATAAATTCATCGGGAAAAGCAAAAATCTTTACTTCTTTTTCTTTTATAGCATTTCTATTTAGCATATCTAAAATTTGGCTTCCAAAGCCTCCAGCCCTGACATTATCCTCTAAAGTAATTATACGGTCTATATCTTTAATATTTTGAATTATTGTGTCTTCATCAATCGGTTTAATGAATCTTGCATTTATAACTGTACTTTGGATATTAGCTTCTTTTAACATTTTGGCTACTTCAAGGGCTTTTCCAACCATTTTACCCACTGCAATAATACATATATCCTTACCCTTTTCAATTACCTCTGCTTTTTCCTTGTATATACCATCATTATTCTCCATGCCGAGATTATTACTTGTTCCCCTTGGATATCTAATGGCAATGGGGCTATTTTGAGAAAAGGCGTATTTAATCATGGTTTTAAGCTCGTATCCATCCTTTGGAGCTGCTATCTTCAAGTTTGGTATATTGCTTAGGAAAGAAATATCAAAAACTCCATGATGAGTCTCTCCATCTGCTCCAACTATACCTGCCCTGTCAATACAAAATACAACGGGAAGATTTTGAAGACATACATCGTGAAGCACTTGATCATAGCCTCTTTGCAGGAAAGTAGAATACACAGCAAAAACCGGTCTAAGCCCGCTAGAAGCCAAGCCTCCAGCCAAGGTTACTGCATGCTGCTCTGCTATACCTACATCAAAAAACCTCTTGGAATACTTATTGGCAAAGTCCGTCAGTCCTGTTCCTGATGGCATTGCGGCTGTAATTGCTGCAACCTTTGGATTTTGCTCTGCAACTTCCATTAGAGTTTCTCCAAATATTTGAGAGTAGGTCTTATCCTTTGAGCTTTTCACCTTTTTACCGGTTTTTAAGTCAAAGGCCCCTATGCCATGAAATTTATCTGGATGCCTTTCTGCATATTTATAGCCTTTACCTTTTTTGGTGATGGTATGAATTATTATCGGGCCCTTCATCTTCTTTGCCCTTTTCATCACTTCAGTCAGTTCCTTTATATCATGACCATCCACTGGTCCTATGTATGTAAAGCCAAGCTCCTCAAAAAGCATGCCTGATACAAAGAAATATTTTATTGTATCCTTTGCTTTTTGAGTAGTCTTAACAACAGATTTCCCAATGGCTGGTATCCTGCTTAATATATGCTCAACGTCATCCTTCACTTTAAAATATACAGGGTCTGTCCTAAGCTTATTTAGGTATTTTGAAAGCCCTCCAACATTTTCAGAAATGGACATCTCATTATCGTTTAAAATAACGATAAAGTCATTTTCAGAATGCCCAGCATGATTCAATGCTTCAAATGCCATTCCTCCTGTCAATGCACCATCTCCTATTATAGATATAACAGAATGGTCTTCTCCTTTTACATCCCTTGCCATTGCCATACCAAGTCCCACAGATATGGAAGTACTGCTATGCCCTGTCTCAAATATATCATGAACGCTTTCCTTACATTTTGGAAATCCGCTGAGCCCTTTAAATTGTCTTAAGGTAGAAAAACTATCTTTTCTCCCTGTAATAATTTTATGAACATATGCCTGATGTCCAACATCCCAAACCATTTTATCCTCTGGACTATTAAATACTTTATGTAGAGCAAGGGTTAGTTCAACAACACCTAGATTTGAAGCTAGATGGCCACCTGTTTTAGAAACAGAGTTGATTAGAAATCCTCTTATTTCACTGCTAAGCTTTTCTAACTCCTCATAGCTAAGCTTCTTTATATCCTTAGGTGAATTAATATTCTCAATAATTTTACCCAAATCCCTTCATCTCACTTTCCTTGATATAAAAGCGAATATATATAATTTAAATTACATATTATAACTTATCTCTTTCTATTACCCTTAGGTATAAAATCTATCTTTAAATTTACATTTATCCAGTGCAATACCTTAGATACGTGAAAAACTATCTCTTTAGATTTTTTAAGGGCTATCTCTTTACCAAGGGCCTTTCCTCCAACGGTTATGGCAGCAACTAAGCCACTTAAAATAATACTGTAGATGGCTGTATTAACACCACTATACATCCTGCTTACCTGCAGTAATATTATGGCCCCAGCTGCCCCGCTTATAATACCTGCAATATCACCAATAACATCATTGCAAAAGTTTGATACGGGTCCAGCATTCTTTATGAGCCTAATTGCGTATTTTGCAGCTGCTACTTTCTTCGATGCCATGGCATGAAATGGCTTATCATCGGCTGTAGCCACGGCAATTCCAATTAGGTCTGATATTACTCCTATAAAAACAATTACTATCAGTATAAAGAAAGCAATATATATGGAAACATTTCTAAGCAAAGCTTCTGAAGAAAAACTCATGATTACAGCTAAAATAAAGGTTACTATGGTTATATTTACTACCCATCTAATATTATAGCTTTTCATATCTCTTCTTGTCTTGCCATTTTTTTTGTCCTCTAATTGCTTTTTTGTCAATTTAAACACACCTTTTCTTTAGGGTCATGTCTCTTATGAAAAGAGGTTACAGCCTTGTAGGTCAATTCTAACAGGACCGTTACAGCGTTACACTTTCAAAGGTCTAAATCAATAGGCAAGTTACTTAGTAGATGATTTTTGCACCGGACCTTTTAGGAACAGCTTTTTAGACTGTAACATTGTAACAGACCTTAAAGCCCTAACCTATTAGTTATGTAACGATATCAGAGATAATAGCAAACTTCAAATCTGAAACTGATTTTCAGTATAATCTTTTCATCTAAATTGAAATCCCTCTTGCTTCTCGATATCCCTAACAATATTTATATTTTTTTCTAGCTCACCCTCAAAAAAACTGATAGCTAATGCCATCAGTTTAGAAAACCAACATAAACACCTTCATTACAGCAGGTTGGTTATTCATAATATCACTTGAGGGCAATATATTAAGTAAACTTTGCAGCTTAGGTCTAGTAGGATTTCCCATATGAGTACTGTTCCGTTGCCGGATCAGCGGTTTCCCATTAAACTCATATTCATATTGTCGCCAAATATAAAACTAGATTACCACTAAGTCTGCACTATAATCCCTAATATATCTCCTCTTGGGAACAGTCTAGGAGTTTTCCTCAGCAGGCAAGCTAATCCCTAGCCTCTTTTGCAGAGTAGGTTTAAGATACAATTACTTCTATTTTATGGGCCCATAAAATAGAAGGCTATAAATACCCGTCCACCTATCCCACTCAAGGCAGGCTACACTGCACGTAGCAGAAAAACTACCACATTGCAGGTTCATCCTAAATTAATAAAAAAATTTAGGTCTCCACGGATTGAGGGTCATCGCCCACATGCCATTGTGGATCGCCCCCTAATCCTTACTCCCAGCATCAACCCCCGACTGGGCGTCGCAAGCCAATACCAGGAACTTCATCGATGTGCCCTTTGTCGGATTTTTAGGCCCGCCTTCAGAATTAGAAGCTCTGACTAGAATACTGCACCCCTCAAGTGTAAAAGACATTATAGCATAAAAAATTACAAATTTCAAATGTAAAATTAGGTAATTACCATCTTTATATATTAATTAGACTACTAAGTTTGCAACAACAATTCCTAATAGTGCGCCAGCAAAAACCTCCACTGGTGTATGGCCTACAAGCTCTTTCAGTCTCTTATCCTTAAAATGCCTATGCTTATGCTTATCCTCTAGTATTTTATTTAGTATTATTGCCTGTTTGCCAACGGCTCTCCTAACACCCGATGCATCATACATAACTATCAAAGCAAAAACTAAAGCTATTCCATATGAAGCAGAATCCCATCCCGCTTTTAATCCAACAGCCGTAGACAATCCCATTACCATAGACGAATGAGAGCTTGGCATTCCACCTGACCCAACAAATCTATATAGGTCAAATTTCTTTTTAGTAAGAAGGGTAAGTACAACTTTCATTGCTTGAGCAATAAACCAGGAGGTAATAGATGCATTAAGAACATCATTTTTTAAGAGTTCAGTTATTAATGTCACTTAGTTTCCCCCTCATCCTAAAATTCTCTAATTTTTAAGAACTCTACTAGTTCCCTTAAGAAATCTGCTTTTTCATCAAATATTTCTAAGGACTTTAAACTATCTTCCAATAGTTCCGATGCCATTTGCTTTGATCTTTCTATTCCATATATAGAAGGATAGGTTGATTTTTCATTATCTATATCACTGCCAACCTTTTTTCCAAGCTTTGTCTCGTCCCCAACTACATCAAGTATATCATCAATTATTTGAAATGCTAGTCCTATACCTCTTCCATAATTCTGTAATTCTTTATATTCATTTTCCTTAGCCCCACCTATAATTGCTCCAGCCATTATAGACCCCTCAATCATGGCAGAGGTTTTGGTCAGGTGAATAAATTCTAAGGTATCCCTATTAATTTTTTTGCCTTCTGACTCTAGGTCTACTGCCTGTCCACCTATCATACCTTTAACACCTGATGCATTTGAAATCACATG
>JANQEZ010000226.1 GCA_028278115.1 Clostridia bacterium | reverse complement strand
AGGCGTGCTGAAAGTGAGAGGTCGCAGCGTATAAAGAAATACGTAAGAGTTCTCACTTGAGGCAACAACGAAGAAATTCGGGTTTCGGGGAAGCCTGAACAAGGGCGATAAAAATCGCTCTTGTTATTTAATACAGACCAAAGAGAAAGACATCAGCAACTACGAACCACTAACTACTAACTGACAAAGCGTCCCCAGACGTCTTTGTCCTAACCTAAGCAGTTGCAATACTATTGCTTTCCATATCTAAAAGCTCCGACAACCTTTCCTCTTCAGATATAGCCCTGCCTAACTTCCTTGAGTATGCCAAACATTTACCATCAATAATCCTAGTCTCTAACATACCCTTTGCACTGGGGTTGCCCCTAAGGTGTGGAGCGTCTATGAATCCTCTTTTAATAGAATCCGCTAAGACAGCAGGGTCAGACCATGGGTCATTGCTTTCAGAGTACAGCTCCTTTATAGTTCTTAGTAAAAACTTAGCTTCAGATATTAACTCATCTTTTCTTTCCAGCACTGACTTATCCTGGCTCATGTCAGCCATTCCGTGGAGGGTACATCTTATAACACCCCTAACAATCTTACCGCTTTCAATGACATCCTCAGGCTTAGCGGCATGGTCAGCTTCAGAGAATCCAACTACGTGTACTATATGGGGCTTTACATTCATAGCTAGATAAGTAGATGCAGCCAATTGTCCCTTAGCTACATCCAAGTCAGCACTTAAACTGGCAAGACCAGCCCTAACTTGCCTATATGCCTTGAAATCATTATCTTCAAGGGATTCAATCAACTCAATCTTTGCAAGCATTTTAGCTAAATCCATTTTGTGATGCATAGAAGGAGGTACATTAAACATGTACTGAGCAATATATTTTTTAACTCCCATTTTTTTAGCGTTATAGGCTGCCAAGAAAGCCATAGCTACTCCTATGGTATCATGGGCATCTCTAAGACTCCAATGATGGGACTCATTAACCTCTATAGGAATATTTCTTTCGCCATGCCATTTCATAAGCTGTTGTCCTTCAGTTATAGACTGAAGCACAGGTCTTTTACCCCTTCCATCTAGAACATTGTACCAGCACAGGGGAACAGCACACCAAGCATTATTTATAGTATCCTTAAGAAGCTGGGCAAATTTAAAGACCTCAGCAGTACCGCTGTAGCATCTTAAAAGTGGATGATTACCTGTTTTTGAGCATTCATAAAGCTTTTCAAAATCATGGATTTTCCTAAGGGGAACACCTCCTGCCCCATCTAAATCATTATTCATTCTTTCGGGATTAAAGAAGTTTTCTTGAGCATTTTGATCCGGCCCAAGGGATATGATATCTAAAACCTTAGAATCAGCAATCTTCTCTATGCCATCAAAGGTTTCTTCCAGGGAAGGTAAACCAAAATGATGCCTTAAAACTGGATAAGGATATTTGCTATTAATTCTATCTACTAAATTGTCTGGATAAGATATTTCAACTTCCTTTAAGTTGTTTCCCTTTATATATTGAATAGAATCATCTAAATCCTCAGTGCCATCAAAAATCTTTGAGAAAAAAGGGTAATTCCTTGCTATATCAGCTACCGGCTTTGTACCTCCAAATATCCAAGTGAGATTATTTAGATTTTTATCTACAATCTCATCTTGAAGCTCATTCAGTAATGGAATTACCGACTCAGGTGTTAATCTAAAGCCTACAGAAACTATGTCAGGCTTTAGCCTTAAAACAGCGGCTATTAATTTTTCTATACTAACGGCTGCACCCAGAAACTCAGTTTTATGTCCTTCATCTTCTGCTAATCTTAGAAAGTTTACTACTCCACCTATATGAACACAGTTTCCTATAGCGGCTCCTAGAAATTTTTTCATTATGCTACCACTCCTTCATTTGAACTGTTTGATTCACCGTTCATTACATAATTAGTTATCTCATCAACAGTTGATAGTCTATCAATTCCCATGTCGGTTATTTTTCTACCATACTTATAATAATCTGTGCCATGAACAATAGACGAAAGTTGTATAATAGAATCTATTGTAGGAGTGTTTATACCAAGATGTTTGCCCATATCTGCTATGGGAACTAAGCTTTGCGGCACATCTTCATAAATATACCTTGTATTCATGCTTTGTGGTGCCATAATTCCATGATATCCCTTGGTATTTCTAAGGGCCTGACATAGAGTATCACCGTAAGCATCATAGGTGTATCCAAGCCATTCCCTGAGAGAAATCGTCTTTGTTTTTAATTTCCTAGCAATTAGAATTCTTTCAATATCAGCCTGCTCAATTATTTTAGCAATGGATGGGGTAACACCATCTATATAGAATTCAAAATTTCCCAAGGTGTTTTCAATTCTACCTGAGTTCAAAAGAGTTGGGATAGGGTGAAGCATAGCACCTATGTTGTTAAAGCTCGTTGATAAAACGCTGCTTGTCATGGTGAACTCTGGAAATACATCATTAATAATGTTTAAGAATTCACCAGTTCTTTTGGCAGGTAGTGCTGATACCTTAACCTCATTTTTTTTCCCGAAAATTTTTACAGTTCCATTATATAAGATTCTGCAAGCATATAATAAGGTTTGAGCTTCAACAATGCAAACCTTCTTTACGGGATTATGCATTGTTATGATATTCTTAAATTCCAAAGCTCCACCAGTTCTACCGGGATTCAGAACTACATACTGATTGGGAGTTACGATTGGTGCAATCTTATTTGCAATAAATTTATGTGAACTTGCGGGAAGTACAACCATAATAACATCTACGTTTTTAATCGCCCTTTCAATATTGTTTGTAACCAAATTCAAAAATCCACGTCCCTGATGAACACCCAGGAGGTCAATATAGCCCTTTTGCTTAATTTCTATTATCCGTTCTAAGCTGCGGTTATACAAATTGACCATATATCCATTTAGAGCCAGATATCCTGCAACAGCTTGACCGCCGTTCCCTGCACCAATAACAGCAAAGCTTGGTTTTTTCTTAGCTTTTACCTTCAATAGTATACCTCCTTGTATTTTATGATTTACAAATTCATACTTGATGAATTTGTTAAAATACTTAACTAAAATGTATTTTGATATGTATATATGGATATGCGCTTTTAAAATTTAATATTTCCAAAGAAAAAAAGTAAAAGCATTAATTGTTTTCTTTAAAAAATTAATTAAGGTTTAAAAGCGTTTATCTTTAGACAAAATATGATATCAAAAATTAAGAGAGTATTAGATTTTATCGAAAATAATGTCTAAAAATCAGATGAAGAGTATAAAAAACACAGCACTATACAAATATGGCTAGTATGGCTAGTGAATGTATATAAATATAATTCAAATTTAAATGCTAAAGTGTCAAATAGTTTAAACTATTTGCGTTAAAAGGTAGTTTAAGTTGAAATCTAATGTAGAAATTATGTTTTATGAGATATAATTTCCAAGTAGATTACACAAAAAGAAGTTACAAGAGTGGAACAGAGGTTATAGTGTAAGAAAGGTTTGAATCCTCTGTATAAAAAGAGAGCTTTATAAGATAAGTAATCTCTCTTTGTAGCTACCTTGCAACAATTAATATTGTAATTGTAAATAGGTAGAATGTCCCAAAAAAATTATATCATAAAAAACAGCAGATGTAAATATTTACAAAGAAATTTTTAAAGGGTGTTAACCGCTAAAATACTGGCTTTGAACAATTTTAAAAAATATTTTTCAAAGATAATGATTCCTTCTCCTCAATATGATTTAGAAAAAATTTTAGGCTTGAAGTCTCATTAAGGGTCAAGGCCTTGTTTTCGATGAGTATATATTTTTTTATTTTATCTAAAGTGAGGTTGATTTTTTCAATTTCTTCATGTGCTGTAATTAGTAGAAAAAACTTCTGTTTTTTCTCCCATTTGGTATTAATGGAATCATAAATTGGTTTTGTAGCCTTCCAATTTTCTTGAATAACTTCATTCTCCATAGTATCTACTAAAGAGTTGAATTCTTCTTGTGACTCTAAAATAAAGTTATACATAAATCCCCATATAGCTAAAAGAACTATAATTATTATAGTAGATGTAACAAGAGATTTCATATTGATTACCCCTTTTTAGTTTTTTAAGTGAAGGCTGAGATTATTATCTTGATCAATAGAAGCATATAAAACATCATCTAAATCCTTTATTCTTTTCTCTTTTAGCTCCCTATATAGCCAATTAATATCTACAGAAGTTTTATTGAGGTTTTTCTGATTTATTTTTCCGTCTATTATTAAACTTATAGGCAAATCTTCTTGTGGGACATGTAGATTCATATCAGAAGGAGTTAGTGGTCTCTTTGAAGACTTAGGAATGACACTCAATTCTCCGTTGGTTTCAAGTATTGCAAATTCAACATCATCAAGATTAGCATAACTTTTTATCCTAAGTTGCTCTACTAAATCATTTACATTTATCCTTAGCTCTTTAAGCTCCTTTTCTATGATTTGTCCCTTCTCTATTAAAATAGCAGGTCTTCCGCATATCAATGCCCGGGCTGTCTCACTCTTTAAAGTAATAAAGGATATAATAATCTGTAAAAAAACTAAAGTGAAAATTGCTGTCACTCCATTTATAAAGGGCATCTCCACTGTTTCCATTGGTAAAGAAGCAAGCTCTGCTATCATTATTATAATAACCATCTCATAGGGCTGAAGCTCAGAAAGCTCTGCTTTTCCCATAAGTCTAATAGCTATTACCACAAGTAAATAAAGGATTATAGTCCTTATAAAAATAGTTATCATATAATTCACCTCTTCTATATTATCCTTCAAATAATTAATAGCCTTTAAAGACAATTAAGCACCACAACATCTATAGTCTTCTCATAAACAATAAAGAATTATTACTTTTTTTATTAAATTCATTTACATATTAGAAAAAATAACCATTTGATATAGTAGCTAAATGGTGATAAAGTATTCCTTGTCGCTGTTAAGGGGTAGGTGAATAATCATAGAAAAACCTTGACAAGTTAATGGTGATATGTTAACATGTTTAAGCGTCGATGATTATCGACATTGAAATTTGTTTAGACTTTAATATTTATATAGATGAGAAATTTTCGTTAGATTAAATGTCTAAAAAAAAAGAAATGGAAAAAATCTTGACAAGACGAAAAAAATCTGATACAATAAATTTTGTCGCTGAAACGAGAGTTTTAGCTTTGGACATTGAAAACTGAACAGTGTAAGGAATTAAAAACATGTTGAATGTTTGAAAAAGATGTGACATGTTTA
>JANQEZ010000117.1 GCA_028278115.1 Clostridia bacterium | reverse complement strand
ACGTCCTATACTTATAACCCTATTATCATCATCTAGATTTAGATTATCACAATTCAAAAATCTATCATCATTATTTAATATTTTCTTATAAATTATTGTTATATCGGCGCCGCTTTCCTTATGGTATTTAAGGGCATCCTTAAAGTCTATATTGCATATCATATAACTTCTAGATAAAAATACATATTTTTGTTTGCTGTGCTCAAAAAAGTCGTAATGGCTCTTAAAGCATTCCAAATCCCCTTTATGGGTAACAAAATCATATAAATTAACAACGGGGTTAAGTACAGTTAAACCATTGATTTTCTTATCCAATCCCCATGATTTACCGGTTTTAATATGATCCATTAAAGACCTGCTCTTTCCTTTGGTTATAATAGACACCTTTTGAATTCCAGAGTTCACCATGTTAGAAAGCATGAAATCAATAATCCTATATCTTCCCATTATAGGTATTGTGGCTAAGGATCTATTATAGGTTAGCTCTTTTATATTTTCCTCGTTTTCACTTAAATTAATTATGCCCATAAGTTCTTTCATTTCAAAGACCCTCCTCTAGATTTCATATACAGGATTTATTCACTATGGTTATTTCATCTGACTCTATATCTCCAACTCTGCTTACCTTCCTTACAGTTATATCACTCATCACTATTGCTCTTTCAACTACAACATAGTCTTCTACCCTCACATCGGGCATGAGAACAGAGTCGATAACCTTTGCATTTTTTCCTACATAAACACCTGGAAACAGTACAGAGTTCCTAACCTCTCCCAAGATAACACAGCCTTCATTTAGCAGGGAATTGCTTACCTCTCCGGTATTGCCTATATAATGTGGAGGAACATTGGGATTGACTGAATATATTCTCCAGTTTTGATCGTAAAGGTCTAGCTCACTATTTTCCTTTAAAATGTCCATATTTGCTTCCCACAGACTTGATACCGTACCTACATCCTTCCAATATCCTTCAAATCTATAGGCATAGACATCTATTCCGTCATCTACCATCTTAGGTATTATATTTTTTCCAAAATCATTATCTGAGCTTTCGTCACCTTCATCTTCCATCAGATATTCCTTTAAAACCTTCCAGTTAAATATATATATCCCCATTGATGCCAAATTACTTTTAGGCTCTTTGGGTTTTTCTTGAAACTCATATATTCTATGGTTTTCGTCCACATTCATTATCCCAAACCTTGAAGCCTCTTCCCAAGGTACTTCAATTACGGAGATAGTAGCCTTTGCTCCTTTTTCCTTATGTTTTTCCAGCATAAGTGAATAATCCATTTTATATATATGATCCCCAGATAAAACTAAAACATAGTCTGGGTCGTATAATTCGATATAGTCCATGTTCTCATATATGGCATTTGCTGTTCCCCTATACCATCTACCTCCTTCACGACTGACAAATGGCGGCAATACTCTTATCCCCCCATGTAGACTATCAAGGTCCCAGGGGCTTCCGTTGCCTATATGGGTATTTAATTCATAGGGGCGAAATTGTGTAAGAACTCCTACCGTATCTATATAGGAGTTTGTGCAATTGCTCAGTGTAAAATCTATTATTCTATACTTCCCTCCAAAGGGAACTGCTGGCTTGGCTACTTTTTCAGTCAATTCCTTTAGCCTAGACCCCTGCCCCCCTGCTAATACCAATGCAATTATTTCCTTCTTCTGTTTTCTCACTGATGTATTCCCCCTCTTTAAAAGTATTATAGATGTGCGACTTAGAAACTTAACCTTTTATCGAAATATTTCGTAAGCCAAAACTATAATGCCTATTTGGCTAATAGCTAATGGCTGACAGCTCACAGCAAGACATTTAATATAAAACTTCTGGGTCACACATCTATATGGCTTGGACAAAGGCGTCTGGCAACCCTTTGTCTGCTCTTGGCTCTTAGCTCTTGGCTCTTGGGTCAGAATAATGACCCTTTGTCAGTTTCAAATTTACTTCTAATCTTCTATTTTTCTTTGTTTTAGGTATTCAGTTTGTTTCTATTTCTTTTGGAAAATATTTAGGTTTTAGATTGTATAGATGTGTGACCGAAAAATTTTACTTTCAATGTTTTGCTGTGAGCTGTTAGCTATCAGCCAAATATGCATAATACTTTTGGTTAGAAAAATCTTTAAAGAAAGTTAAGTTTCGGGGTCACATATCCATATTTAGGTTTTATAAATAATGCTCCTAGAGGTGGAACATTGACGGAAATACAGTAGGGTCTATCATGATACTTCTTCTCAATGGCTCTTATAACCTTATCATTTTTTACTCCTGAGCCTCCAAACTCCTCTGAGTCACTATTTAGTATTTCTAAATATTCACCTGAAACAGGTACTCCTACTTTATAATCGAAGCGTGGTACTGGAGTAAAATTACAGATAATAATAATAAAGTCTTCTTGGCTTTTTCCTTTTCTTATAAATGCTATGGTGCTTTCTTCATTGTTCTTATGGTCAATCCATGAAAATCCTAAATGAGTGCTGTCAAGCTCATATAAAGCCTTTTCGCCCTTATAAAGTCTATTGAGCTTGTCCACAAATAAATTAAGCTTACCGTGCATAGGATAATCCAATAAAAACCAATCCAGCTCTTTTTCATGATTCCATTCTATGAACTGTCCAAACTCTCCTCCCATAAAAAGCAGCTTTTTACCAGGATGGGCCATCATATATGAGTAAAGGAGTCTTAAGCTTGCAAACTTTTGCAAGTAATCTCCCCACATCTTATTTAATAATGACTTCTTTCCATGAACAACCTCATCATGGGATAGTGGAAGTATATAATTCTCTGAAAAGGCATACATAAATGAAAAGGTTATTAAGTCATGGTGATATTTACGTTCATATGGGTTCATTTCCATGTATTTAAGCATATCGTTCATCCATCCCATATTCCACTTAAAATTAAAGCCCAATCCTCCAAGATGTATCGGAGTAGTTACACCAGTCCATGCAGTGGATTCTTCAGCAATCATAAGTGCATTTGGAAAGTACTCAAAAACCGTTTTATTAAGCTTCTTTATAAATTCTACAGCTTCTAAATTTTCTTTACCTCCATAGCTATTCGGCCTCCACTCACCATCCTTTCTTCCATGATCTCGATAAATCATATATGAAACAGCATCGACCCTAAGTCCGTCAACATGATAAATATCAAACCAAAATATTGCATTTGATATGAGGAAGCTCATCACCTCTGGTTTCCTATAGTCGAATACTCCTGTTCCCCATTCATAATTCTCACCCATTATGGGATCATCATATTCATACACCGAGGAGCCATCAAATTTATACAAACCGTGCTCATCCTTACAAAAATGACCAGGAACCCAATCAAGTATCACGCCAATCCCGCTTTGATGGCATTTATCCACAAAATACATAAAATCTTCAGGCTTGCCATATCTACTGGTAATACTAAAATAACCTGTTGCTTGGTATCCCCAAGAGCCATCAAAGGGATGTTCCATAACAGGTAGTATTTCTATATGGGTATATCCTTTTTCAGCTATGTACTTTATAATCTCATGGCAGCTCTCTCTATAGCTAAAAAACTCTCCATCATTCTTCTGTCTCCATGAGCCCAGATGGAGTTCATAAATATTCATAGGCTTATCAAAGCTTGTGCCTCTTTCACCAAGCCATTTTTCATCATTCCATTTGTATTTATTAAGGAAGGCAGTTATTGAAGCAGTGTCTGGTCTTAGCTCTGAGTAAAAGGCGTATGGGTCGGATTTCAAGGTAATATTATTATCATAGGAATGCACTTCATATTTATAATTACACCCTTCACTAAGTCCTGAGATAAATATATTCCATATACCTGTACTTTCATATTTTTTCATGGGAAAGCCTTTGCCATCCCAATTGTTAAAATCTCCTACAACTTTTATTTCTTTGGCATTCGGGGCCCATACCGAAAAGCTTACACCATTTATCCCTTCATATTCCATAGGGTGGCTGCCGAGAAATTTATAGCTTCTGAAATTATTGCCCTGCCTAAAAAGATAAATGTCAAAAGAATTTAATGGCAAATAACCTGTAAACCTTTGCTCCATAGGCATACCCTCCACCCCTCAAAATATTACATGAAAACTATCTAACAAAAATATACTGTTGTTATAAAATTACCCATATTGCTGGCATATAAATCACTATATATTATAAATATTAAGATAATTATGAAGTTAAATCAAATAAAAAAAAGATAGAATCTTTAAGTTCTATCTAAAAAGATTAAATCCTTATACCAATTTTCTCCGTAACATTTCATTTACTATAAATGAAGCCACATGCTCTGCGTAGGTTCCCCTTCCAAAACCTGCATCATAACCAAGTTCCTTTGCAAGTTCATGATTTATCCTTGGGCCTCCGCATACTAGAAGTACTCTATCTCTAATTCCCTCAGCCTCCAACAGCTCAACAAGCTGGGTCAGGTTTGGAATATGAACATCTTTTTGGGTAACTACCTGGGATACTATGATTGCATCTGCATTTAATTCTATTGCTCTTGCAACCAAGTCTTCGTTTGGAATCTGGCTTCCAAGATTATGGGCATCTACTCCCTTATATCTCTCAAGTCCATAGTGTCCATCATAGCCCTTCATATTCATAATTGCGTCAATACCAACTGTATGGGCATCTGTGCCTGTACATGCCCCTACGATAACTATATCTCTTTTTATATTTTCTTTTATAAAGGCTTCAACATCGTACTTATCCATTACTTCTACATCTACCTTTGGAACTTCAATGTTGGCATAATCTACGGTGTAATTGCATTTACCGTAAACAACAAACATAGTATAACCTACTCCAAGGTCCTTTGCATGAACTACACTGGGCTCTTCAATACCCATTTTTACTGCAAGTCGTTTAGCAGCCTCCTCAGCCTCAGCACCATTTGGCACCGGCAAAGTAAAGCTCATCTGCATCATTCCATCATTTAAGGTATCGCCATAGGGCTTTACACTAGTTAAATCTATCTGCTGATTAGCCATTACTCCTTCCCTCCCAGCATGAGCTTAATAAATGGATTAAAGTATTCATCTTCCTTGACAATTACTCCATCAAGACCTTTACCACCATTAAAGGTCCTCTTAACACCTGCAAGCTTCCCCTGCTCTATGGTATTAAATAATCCCTCCGCTTCAATTTCTTCAATCATAAGTGCTGACTTTTCAAGGACCTCAGCAGCCCTAGTCTGGATGATACCATCCTTTTTATATTCTATTTCATCTCCAAGATTTCTCATATTGCCGAATATATATTTGGCGTTTTCTATAGAAAGGGCTCTATCATGGAGGAAGGGTGTATGAATTGCCTCGGTGAGCATCCCTAAAAGCTGCAAGCTTTGCCCCGTCATTATTGCTGCCATATTGAATAAGGCATCTTGAACATGACCTTTAAATACATCTCCTGTCTTAAATTTCGTCGGAGGCATATATTTTAAAGGTGCCTTAGGGAATATTTCCCTAGTCATTTGTGCCTGTGCAAGCTCCCAAAGGAAGCCATTTTCTATATTTGGATTCATCTCAAAGGCATGCCCAAGTCCCATCTGCTCTTCGGGTATTCCAGCCTTTAAAGCAAAGTGCTCATTGATAAACTGCGATGCTAAAACCGTATGGGCTTCTTCCACAGCATCGGCGGTTGTAAGATAATTGTCTTCCCCAGTATTTATTATAATTCCTGCAAAACCATTAATCACTCTAGAAAAATACTGATCCACAAGGGTTCTTTGCATATTTATATCTCTGAAAAGAATTCCATAAAGGGCATCATTCAGCATTACATCTAACCTCTCCATAGCACCCATTGCAGCTATTTCCGGCATACAAAGCCCTGAACAATAGTTACACAGCCTTATATACCTGCCTACTTCCTCTCCAACCTCATCCAGTGCCTTTCTCATTATCTTAAAGTTCTCCTGAGTTGCATAGGTGCCTCCAAAGCCCTCGGTGGTTGCTCCAAATGGAACATAGTCCAGAAGACTTTGAGCTGTAGTTCTTATTACAGCTATTATATCAGCCCCCTGTCTAGCTGCTGCTTGGGCCTGAAGAACATCTTCATATATATTTCCCGTTGCCACTATAACATAAAGGTATGGTTTATTTCCCTCTCCTAGATTTTCTATAAAATCCTCTCTTACCTTTCTGTTTTTCTTGATTCTACTTACCATTTCCTCTGCCAGCTTGCCAATCTCTTCTTTAATCCTTTTTTCATCAGCAGTGGGAAGTGTCATTATATCAAGCTCACCGCTACTAACCTCTTCTGAAATTTCTTGGGGTGTTTTGCCTGTATTTACAATAGCATTACCTAGCCAATAGGCTGCACCTCTAGATAATCCTCCACCTTCCTTTATATGATCAAGTATTACATTAGGCAGCGGCCTTTCAATATCATCAACACCATCTATGCCAAGAAGCCTAACAATGGTTCTTTCCACAGTTATAGTAGTATGCTTATCTATGAAGCCCTGCATATCCTCAGCAATATTCCTCGCTGAATTCCTAGCCCTTTCAATGAGAGCCTTATCTAGATTTAATTTGCTTTGCATTATAATACACCCCCATGTTTTAGTTGAGAGTTAAGAATTAAGAGCTGTTTTAGGTCAATTCTTTTGAGATAAAAATTACTAAAAAAGTCTTTCATATTTTACTTTAGGTTTAACATTAACTTTAACTTCTTTTTTATCAGTTTAAACTCTTAACTCTTCACTATTAACTCTTAACTTTTATTTAGTATTTCTTCTGCGTCCCTCAATATTTCTTCATCCAGTCCCATGAGTCTTGATATATTTATGGCATCCTTTGGTACTTCCCCTGCATTCTTGATTTCTCTAAGTCTGTAATCCATATAGTAGTGAAGCATATCAATACCTTGCTTTTCTTTTTGTATCATACTAGATATTTTTTCAAAATCTTCTATGGATAGACCCCTTACTTGAAGGTGCTTTACCTCTCCATCATCGGCAAGACCATCGAAATGGGTTGTGATTACGGTTATGGTTTCTTTATCCTTTAAATAGTTTATAATTGCCTTTGAAAGTGCGTAGCCTTCCTTTGGATTCGTTCCCCTTGCTAATTCATCAATAAGTATTAGTCCATTCTTTTTACAATCCTTAATGGCTTCTTTTATTTTTAATATCTCCCCTCCAAAGGTGCTTAAACCCTTGTCGGTGGATTGCATATCGCCTAAGGAAAAAAATATAAAATCCTTAAGGGATAATTTCATTTTCTCAGCAGGCACAAACATACCATATTGAGCCATTGCCAAAAGAAACCCTATGGTTTTTAAAGAAACCGTCTTTCCTCCCATATTAGCCCCTGTTATACATGTAACTCCCTTTTCAAGCTTGACAGTCACAGGTGTAAACCGGCGTCCTTCCCTTCTAAGACTTTGCTCTATCTTAATATTTCTGCCATTTAATATATAGATGCTGTGGGTATCTGTTATCTCAGGCTTTACTCCTTTAAAGCCTATTGCATGGTACCCCTTGGCAGCAAGCAAATCAAGTCTTCCAACAGCTTCTATATTTTTCTCAATATCTATGAGTTGTTTTTTAACCTTTCCACTTAAAATGGTCCGAACACTGAGCTCCTCTTCTTCCTCAAGATTCTTTAGCTCTTGAAGCTTTTTATTATAATCGTCTATGTTTAAGGTGTTGGTTGTCCTAAAGGTTATATTCATATAGGTTTCAACACTATATGTTAAAAACTCGTAGACCTTAAACTTCTGAATGAGATCAGCATCCTCCTTATTTACTGTAATCTCTCCATTTGCCCTGAGCCTAATATTTAAATCCTCCTCCACCTTTTTCCTTACCTTTTTCTTCTCTTTGCTAATCTTATTTTCTAAATCCCTAATTTCCTTTCTTATTACTCCTAATTCTTTTGAATATTCATCATATATATAAAAGGTATTAGTTCCAGTTCTCCCAGGGTCAAATAGCTTTTCTAAATACTCCATAGCCTTGGGTCTTATATCCTTGGACATATCCCATTTTAGTTTCTTTAAGGTCTTATCCAGCTTCTTTAAAATATTTACAAAGAGCTTTATTTCAAAAAATTCTGTGGTACTGAGTACCTCGTCCTGCTGTAGTCTTTTTAAGGTGAGCCTAATGTCTTTTATATGCTTAAAATGATTTCTCATCTCTATGAAGTCATATCTTCTTTTCTCAATCAAGCCCGAAATCTTTTCTACTCTTTCAAGCTCTTCCTTTAGCTCATTAATCTCTGATATACCATATGGCCTCATGGCTTTTTTATAGGCTTCGCCGTAAGGGGTATATACGGTTATATTGTCAAAAATAAAATCCAGTTCAAGATTTTTAGCTGTTTCCCTTGATATAAACATCTATACACCTCCACCCATCATTACATCAACCACGGGTATGGGCCTTAAGATTCCCTTCATTTTATCTAGAAACTCTTTAGGAGAAAAGTAATATCCCAAAGGAGAATAGGGGTTAATCGTTACCGCCAGTATATTTATCTTTTCTAAAACCCTTAGCTTAACCCCCTTTTTTTGAAAATACTGCCAATCTCTATAATCAATAAATATTCTGGTAGAATCCTTGATTACAAAGATAACATCCTTAAAAAACCTTGTATGAGAAACTATATCCTTTAGGGTTTTTCCAACTAAAGAGCCGCTTATAATTACATACCTTGAATCTTTAGTTAAAGCACTCGCTATTTCTCTGCCGGAGTTTAATGAAGTTTTTATATTTAGAACATTAATTCCATATTGATTATCAATTATGCATATTTTTTTATCCTCCAAAGCCTTTTTTCCTATATCTTTAAGCTTTTCATCATCAACACTCTCTAGATTGAAAATATCTGCTTGATATGCGGTTTTTTCTATTACCTTGTTCATATCTCTGCTGAGAACTGCTCCCGTTGCCAATATTGTGGCCTCTGTAATAGATGGAGAAGCTGAGGATAGACGGTCCAATGCCCCATCTACTATGGCTATATCAGCACCATAGACCAGCAGCTTTTCAGCAACCTCTTTTATTTCATTATTAGTACAAGGACCTGCTATTTGAACGTATCCCGGTGAAAGTGCCCTTGCTATAATTACCCTGCCTAAAGAAGTATTGCAGTTGGTTATTTCAAGTATCTCAAGCCTAGCTTCACACACATCAAAAAGCTCCTCTACAGTTGCAATCAGGCTTCCTTGATTTATATAAATAAGGGGCTTTTCTGTAAATGTAACTATATCCTGTTTTTCTCCATCCCTTCCTATGGACGTAATCCCAAGATTAAGTCCTTCCTCAAGGGCCTCTGCCATCAGTTCCTTTAAGGTAACAGTCTTCCCGGAATTCTTCGACATTCCTACTACAGATATTATTTTGTACCTATTTTTTATTAAATCAAGCAGCTGCATAATAACACTCCTTTTGGGCGAGGGGCGAGGGACGAGGGGCGAGGTGCAAGTTCCAAGTTGCAAGTTCCAAGTATTGGGGTCTTTCTAATGGGATTTAGAACCAAGCTCTAGTAATCATTATAGGGTTAAATTTTCTTAACTCATCATTCATCAGGTTTGCTAATTTTTTGTTTTCCGTTTTTTAGTTTTTTAATCCCCTAAAAAGATCGACCCACACACTTGCATCTTGCAACTTGGAACTTGGAACTTGCCCCTTGCCCCTTGCACCTCGCACCTTACACCTACCCTCTATTTCGCCTTTCTAGCTCCGACGGCTCCAATGCGAGTTTGCTTCCTTGAAGAAGACCTGATACACCTGTCATTTTTCCATCTCTTTCTCCCTTGCAAACTGGACATGTGCATTGATTATCATATGCTTTAGGCTCGGTATAGGTGGTTATAACACCTTCGTAGTTCCTTAGTATCACTCTATCAGGCGACTGTGAAAGTAGGTAGTTAGGCATTACTGGTATTTTACCTCCGCCGCCAGGAGCGTCTACTACAAATGTCGGTACAGTATACCCAGAGGTATGACCCCTTAGTCCCTCTATAATTTCTATACCCTTAGAAACAGGAGTTCTAAAGTGCTCGATTCCGGCGGATAAATCGCATTGATATATATAATAAGGTCTTATTCTCATCTTTACTAAATCATGCATAAGCTTCTTCATCACGTGTACGCAATCATTTACGCCCCTTAAAAGAACCGATTGATTCCCTAATGGTATCCCTGCATCAGCCAATAAATTACACGCTCTTTCTGCTTGAGGTGTTATTTCCTTAAAATGATTAAAGTGAGTATTCAGCCAAATGGGATGATATTTTTTAAACATATCCACAAGCTCCGGTGTAATTCTTTGGGGAAGAACAACAGGAGTCCTTGAGCCAAGCCTTATTATTTCAACATGTGGTATTTCTCTAAGCTTCTTAATAATATATTCTAGCCTTTTATCGGATACCAGTAGACAATCTCCACCGGATAGTAATACATCTCTAACCACAGTAGTATTTCTTATGTATTCTATAGCTCTATCTATATTATCAAGTGGACTCTCATCATCCTTTTGACCTGCGAACCTTCTTCTAGTACAATGGCGGCAATACATTGAACACATATCAGTTATAAGCAGCAAGACTCTATCGGGGTATCTATGGGTAAGACCCGGTACAGGAGAATCTGTATCCTCATGTAATGGATCATCTAAATCCGCATCACTTATATATGTTTCATAAAGGGTTGGAACAGCCTGCATTCTAACGGGGCAGTTTGGGTCATCCTTATCCATTAAAAGGGCATAGTATGGTGTTATTCCCATTCTTAAAGTCTTTAAGGCTGCATTTACACCCTCTTCTTCCTTTGGCGTAAGATTAATAACCTTTTTCAAGTCCTCAACAGTATCAATTCTATTTCTAACCTGCCAATGCCAGTCATTCCACTGCTCATCAGTAACATCCTTCCAAAGCTCTATTTCCGAATAATGTCTCATAAAAACTTTCACGCTCCCGAATTTTTAGTTTAAGTATCCGTATTGGGGTAAAACGTTGTAAGTTCAAAGTTCTAAGTGTTCAAATCAGTTTATCAGGTCTTTTTAGGTACTAAAGCTGAGCTTCGCTTTCAGGGATATTCCCAGCGTATATTCCTTTTAACAATTCACCTAAAAAGACATGCCCTTAATCTTAGAACTTACAACTCAGAACTTAAAACTTTTTTACCCATAAAGCTCCTCATATAGCTCTCTTAGCTCTCTACTTTCCCTCATTATTTCCAGAGATATTTTAGCGTGACCCTTTGTATAACCGTTTCCTATTATCATTGCTGTATCCATTCCTACTCCCTCGGCTCCAAGGGCAGCCTTTGTAAAGCTTGTAGCCATACTAAAGAAGTAGATTAGTCCGTCGTCCTTAGTTGATAATATACTTGACATTTCAGTATTTGGAACGTTTACACAGTTAATAGTTACGTCAGCCATCTCTCCGCCAGTAGCTTCCTTTATCTTTTCCATAACCTCCACAGGCTTAGTTGCATCAGCTATTATGTATTCGTCGGCAAGCTTCACCCTCTTAACCTTTTCCATACTCCTTTGACTGTGTCCAAGGCAAATAACTTTTCCAGTTACTCCAGCTCTTTTCTTGGCTTCGTAAAGACAAAGCATACCTGATTTTCCGGCTCCTCCTATTACAAGCACTATATCACCAGGCTTAACAAGCTTTGCAGTTTGAGCAGGTGCTCCTGCAACATCCAACACCGATAAAGCCAAGTTTTCAGCTATATCATTTGGTATTACTGCATAGATTCCACTTTCAAACAAAATTGCCTTTCCTTCTATATCCACCTGATCAATATTTTTTCTTACTTCCTTTATCTTATTAATTTTAAGGGGTGTAAGTGATAAGGATACTAAAGTAGCAATCTTATCTCCTACCTTTAGCTCTGTCTTTCCCTCTAAAGCAGATCCAATTTTTTCTACCCTACCTATAAGCATTCCACCCGAACCAGTTACAGGGTTATGATGCTTCCCTCTTTTGGCAACGATATCAAGCATTGTTTCCTTGATCTTCTCAACATCATCCTTTGCCTCTTTCTTTATTTGAGTAAAGCTTGCGGAATCAATATTCAAGGTCTGTACGTCGATTAGTATCTCATTGTCATAGATTTCCATATCATTATCTATCTGCCACGCTGGCTGAGGCAGAGTTCCCTTAGGTTCAACTACCCTATGAGTTCCAAATTTACAGCCTTTTTTCATTTTTTCATACCCCCATATATTTTTTATCAATACAATCTAATAAAAGATTAAGGTTTTTATTCTATGGCTGCTATAACGCAAAATTTATGCCATATAAGTTTAGGGTTATTTTTAAGCTTGTCTATTATCCTCCTTAAATGATAATTTCTGCTTTTTATTAATATCTGTAAAAGTCCCAGAATTATAATCCTTGTTATTAATTTATTTCTGAGTGCCGAATTTTGGGCATACGTCAGTTAGAAAATTACTTTGTAAAAGCATCAAAAATTTAACATTGTAACCTAGTAAAAGCTCCACACACACCCTGAGAAGAACACATGTCAGATAATTCACTCCCTAAGCTTCTTCCCCATCTCCTTACCCCAAAAACATTCCCCCCAAATCTTTTCCGTCACCCGTCACCC
>JANQEZ010000179.1 GCA_028278115.1 Clostridia bacterium | reverse complement strand
ACATGATTCAAAGAGGATACTGGGAAATTCGGATGTAAGCTTTTCCAATATTTCATATAGTCCTAAAATATAGCGGTGAGGCACCTCCCTTTGCCTCTCTGGCGTCAAGGCACTGGACCCTATCTCTGTCATATTCCTATTCATATCCCATTTTACATAGGATATGGGAGCTTCTAATAGTATTTTTCTCAGCATTGAATAAATTTCTTCTCTGACTTCCCTTCGGCTAAAATCAAGTACATACTGATTCCTCCCATGGGAAGGACTTCTATCTGAAACCTTTATCATCCAATCGGGATGCAGCTTGTATAATCTACTGTTTTTTGATAACATCTCTGGTTCAAACCAGATTCCAAACTTCATACCTAAATCTTCAATCTTTTTCCCAAGTCCCTTTAAACCATTTGGGAGTTTATTCTTATCAACAAACCAATCCCCTAGTGAGGTGGTATCGTCATTTCTTCCTTCAAACCATCCATCGTCCAACACAAATAATTCAATTCCTACATCCTTTGCTCTTTTGGCCAGCTTCATTATTTTTTCTTCGTTGAAATTAAAATAGGTTGCTTCCCAATTATTTATTAGGATAGGTCTTTCTTTATCTCTCCATAAACCTCTAGCTAATCTTTTCCTATAAAGCTCATTATAGGTTTGACTCATATGGTTTAAGCCTTTATCGCTATATACACTTACCACCTCTGGTGCTTGAAAGTCTTCACCGGGCTCTAGCAGCCAATTAAAATCAAAGGGGTTAATACCCATTTGTATTCTAGAGGTATTATAGTGATCCACCTCCACCTGTGCGACAAAATTTCCGCTGTACACAAAGCTAAACCCATATACCTCTCCATAATCTTCATCTGCTCTAAGTCCTTTAAGGGCAATGAATGGATTATGCTGAGAGCTGCTGGCTCCCCTTTTACTGTCTATAGACTGGATACCTGGCTTTAATGTCCTTGTATTTATATGCCTTTCCCTTATCCATGCCCCATCTAAATGCATCATCTCAAAGCTGGAATCAGGCAGGTCTATATTCATACTCATTATTCTTTCTATGTTTAAATTCTGTTTTCCTTTATTAATTATATAAGCACTTCTCGCTATGGCACTATAGTCTTCAAAGACTGAATAGGTGAGCTTCAATTGTGCATCTATAACTTCATCATATAATATAATTTCTAAAGTCGAGCCTTCACCCTCATCCTCTACATAGGTTGCAGGAAGCCCCTTTAGTTTAGGCTTTCCCTTGTAGGCTTTAAAGTCTTTATATCTAAAGTCGGTTATTCTGCTGCCGTTTTCCTGTAAAATCTGTATAGCCGGCTCCCTATAGTCGGTTGTGCCATAGGATGGATATTCCTGCTTAATCACTTCAAGGGTGAAAATATTATCTCCCTCATATAAGAAGGATGCATTTCCTACTGGCTCATTTGGCAGTTGCAGTAAATGGGCAAAATTATTTTTATGTCTAATCCTCTTTCCATAATATAATTGCCCTAGCTGACCATTTTTTAAGACCTTAAATATATAGCTTGAATTCTTAGTTTGTAGATGGAATTCCTTATTATGTTCATTAATGAAAATAGGCAATTTTTACACCTCTATCTTATTTATATATTTGTGACCCTGAAACTTAACTTTCTTTAAAGATTTTTTTAACCAAAAGTATTATACCTATTTGGCTAATAGCTAACGGCTGACAGCTCACAGCAAAACATTGAAAGTAAAACTTCTGGGTCACGCATCTATATTAATATATGATTTAAAACCTTAGCTTTTATGAATACTTGCTTTTAAAGTTTAAAATTTTCAGAGAAAAATGACTATGACTTCATCTTTTCTCTAAAAAATAGATTGATGTTTAAAATGATTGTCTATTTTAACTCCCCACTTCCTACCCCTTAACTGCACCGCCAATGGTTATGGCTTTTTCAACTTGATTGCTGAAGAATATATACATTATAACCGTAGGTAAGCTGGCAATGGCCATTGCTGCACCCATGGCTCCCCAATCGGTCGTAAACTGTCCTTGGAAGAACAAGAGCCCTAAGGGTAATGTCTTCATGCTTTCTTTAGTAATTAGAATAAGTGCAATGGGAAATTCATTCCATGCCTGTAAAAATGTAAAAATTGTAAGTGTTGATATAGCCGGCTTTAGATTTGGGACAATTACTCTGAAAAATGTTGTAAATATCCCTGCTCCATCTATGCAGGCCGCCTCCTCAAGCTCTACAGGTATGCTTCGTAAAAATCCGTATAATACCATAGATGAAAATGCCAAATTAAAGGCTGTATATGGTATTATTAATGATAAATATTTATTTGCAAGATTTAAATCCCTTACTAGTACTGCAAGGGGAATCAAAATAGATTGTATCGGTATAAACATTCCAATAGCGACAAATATTCTAGCAAAGTTTTGACCCTTCCATCTCATCCTAGCCGTTGCATATGCAAACATAGTGGCTAAGGTGATGGTTAAAACAACTGTAACCACTGAAATAACAACACTATTTAGGAAATATCTTGGAACATTGTATTGGGTTAAGGCCTTAACGTAATTTTCCCAACGTAAAACTCCTGGAGGTCCAAATGGATTTGAAACAAATATCTCATCATTGTTTTTAAAGGAGTAAAAAATCATCCATATAATTGGATAAAACGAAAATATAGCGTATACCCAAAGAAATATCTTGTAAATAATATCCCCTGTCCTTACCTTTTTCCTATTACTTTTTTTAATAACAGCTTCCATGTTCACACCTCCTAATATACAATTTTTTCTCTAGCCATTAATTTATTAATAACTATTGTTGCAATCAGACATTCAATAACTAAAAAGGATGCAGCCGCCATACCATATCCGTATTCTCCTGCTCTAAATGAAGATGAATACATCATATAAGTCAGGGAATAGGTAGCAGTTCCCGGGCCTCCACCTGTCATTATAAACATCTGAGTAAATGCATTGAGTCCCCCCGTAATAGCCAGTACCAAGCAAAAACGATATGTTTCTGCCAGCATAGGAAGGGTAATCCTCAAATGGGCCTGCAAAGGAGATGCTCCATCGATCTGTGCTGCCTCATAATAATGTCCTGGAATAGACTTTATTCCAGCAAGGATTAATGCAAATTGATATCCTAAGTAATGCCATGCATTAACAAAGGCAACTACATATATAGCAGTATTTCCATCACTCAGCCAATCTTGACTGAAGCTCATTCCAAATATTTCAAATATCTTATTTAACAGTCCATATTCTGCGTTAAAAACCGATAACCATAATTGACAAACTACAGTTACCGAAAGAACAACTGGTAGGAAATATACAATTCTAAAAAATCCTCCAGCCTTGGTTTTTATATTTGATGCCGCAAAGGCAAGTATAGTCCCTAATCCAATTTGATATATAGTTAAAAATGCCGCAAATATCAATCCATTTATGATTGAGATTCTAAATGTCGTGTCATCAAAAAGTCTTACGTAATTTTCAATTCCAATAAATGTTCCGCTGCTCAATCCATTCCAGTCATAAAAGCTCTTTATAAAAATCTGAACAAGGGGATAAAAAACGATTATTGTGAATAGGAGTAGAGACGGAAGAACAAATATTGCTATGGCTTTTTTATTAGAAAAAAAACTCTGCATAAATCATCCTCTTTTCCTAAGAATAAAAGGGCTATCAAATGGGACAGCCCTTTGTATATAGAAACCATTGAAAACTTTAACTTATACACATTAAGTTTCTCTATGGTTTCTCTATACAGGTATTTTAGGTAAAGCTACAACTTATACACACCCCAAAATGCCCAGAATCATCGCATATTTGGGTCATGTATAAGTTAAGTTTTACTCTAAAAACCCTATAATAAATTATTATTTTAATCTTTCAATAGTTTTTTCTAGCTCTTCTATAAACTGCTCCGGTGAATATCCTTCTGTAAGTAGTATTTGAGATTGGTCTTCTATAGCAACCTTGAATTTAGGCTCAGTAAGTCCCCAAGCAAATGCAGTCGTTGACGTTATATTAGGTAGCTCCTTCGCAAGCTTTTCCATCATTGGAGGGAACTTCTCTACAGGCTCTATTGAAGGATCGACCTTTACAGCCAGTAGTGGATTTGCCCTATACATATATTTAGCTTCACAGTATTTTTCTGAAATGAATGCAGCAACTTCAGCAGCTAAATCCTTATGCTCTGAATAAGGGGATACTGCATATCCTCCAGGTGCTCCACCTCCAGCAAAGGCGTACTTAGCTTCTGGGTTTTCACTAACTACAGGGTAGAACATCCAGTCAACCTTATCACCTAATTTTTCAGTAGATGCTTGAATCTCCCACTGTCCGTTAATAAACATGGCTGCCTTGCCTTCGTAGAATAATGATGCAGCTTGGTCATAATTCATATTCGTTGCTCCATCTGCCAATAAACCTAGTTTCACAAGCTCATGTAAATGCTCTGCAGCCTTTACGTAGGCTTCTTCCTTGGCACTACCATTACCTTTGTCAAGCTTTTTAATTCCGCCTTCATCAAATCTAGTTGCAAATACGTCATATAATGCAGTAGTTATCCATTTTTCCTTTGCAAAGATAGATAGTGGAACTATATCAGCAGCATTAAATTTAGCAACTGCTTCCTTAAGCTCTTCATAGGTCTCAGGAACCTTAACACCATGTTCTTCAAATAGCTCTTTATTATAATAAATTAATACCAATTCGTTACCTGCATATGGGAATGCATATGCATGGCCATCCTCGTTCCATAAAAGGTTTTCAGCACTTGCATGTAATTTTTTATCAAAACCTGTGCTTTTAACATAATCGTCTAAAACCAATATGTTTTTTGATTCCTTAAAGGTTTCTATCTGGGCTGTACCAACTTGAAATATATCCGGTAGATTTCCAGTAGCAGCATATGTTTGAAGCTTTTGACCATCATCCTGGCCCTGAATATCTAGCTCTAATGTTACGTTTGGATATGCCTTTTTAAGCTCCTGAGCGGCATAATCATAAGGTACCTTTGTATCATCGTCGGAATACTGGGCATAAATCCTAAGAGTTATGGCTTCATCCTTCACTTCTTTTGTGTCAACGTTTTCCTTCGGAGCGTCAGCTTCTGTATTCTCTGCGGGTGCACAGCCTACAAATGCCAGAGTCATCATCATAACAACTAAAAGTGTTGCCATTAGACGCTTTGATTTCATATTAACTTCCCCCTCTATTTAATTCTTCCTTACATATTTATCTTAATATTATGGAAATGTTAAGTCCATGTAATATCCGATACTGATTTGTATTTTTCAAAATATAACATTCCACCCTATACTTAAATTCTTAAGGTGGAATGTTGTATTTATCTATATTTACTAGGACTTATTCCTATATTCTTCTTGAATATTTTGCTTAAATAACTGGAATCATTGTATCCAACCATTTCAGCAATATCCGACAGCCTATACTCGGTGGTCTTTAGAATTTCCTTAGTCTTATCCAATCGTACCTTTGTCAAGTACTCATTTACAGTCATACCCGTTTCTTTTTTGAACAACGCTCTCATATAGGTTTCATTTATATACTGGGATTTTGATACATCCTTTACCGTTAAATCCTGTCTGTGATAATTTTCTTTTATATACTTCTTAGCGCCACTCACCAGCTTATAGCTCCTTGTATTTTTAAATCTTTTAGAAAATTCTATAGCTTTCCTGTAAAAAACTATTAGCGTCTCAAGCTGTCTATTTAAATCCTTTTCCCTTGTTCTCTCTATTACATACTCCCTATCCCCTAATATATCCTTTATTTCCCTTCCCGATTGATATATATGGGAAAATAATAAAGATAAAAGCCCTTTATAAATCATCTCTATAAATTCATTTTCAGCCTTCACCCTGCAAAGCTCTTTATATAATTTATTAAGAAGCTTCTCTATGGCTTCAAAGTTTCCATTTCTTAAGTATTTAAGTATCAACTCATTTGTCTCGGCAGAATAAAATACATATTCCTTGCTTTTTTTAGAGATATCACTATAATGTATAATCTTGTTACTGCCAATTTCATAGCTGTACCTTATAGCATTTACACCTTCAAGATATGATTTTCTAATGTACTTAAGACCTTTATAGCACCTGCCTATTCCTATAGTAATATTGAAATCCAAATGCTTATTTATGAGCTTCATCAGCTTACTTAATTCATCCTTTGAAAACTCATCATCTCCATTAAGGGTTTCCGACAAGATTACTATTCTGCCTTCATAGTCAGAGATTACAAATATATTTAATTCTTCTTCAAACATTTGCTGTATTATGTTCATAATAGTGTTTTTCCAAATATGATTTTCTCCACTGACGTCCTCTTTTTTATTGATTTCAATAACTGCAGCGATAAATGCCTTTGAATTAAATGATATTCCAAGCCTTGAAAAGCTTTCTTCAAGCTCTTCATTTTTTTGGATTTCCTCACGGTAAATAAGCTGCTGAATCAAAAGCTCAAGTAAATCCTTTTCTTTGCTTTTCTTTTCGATATTTTCTTCATTGGACTTATTTATATTATCCTTAAGCTTTAAAAGGGTTAAAATGAGCTCTTCCTTTTCAAAGGGCTTAACGATATAATTGCAAACACCTATTTCAAGTGCCTTTTTTGCATATTCAAATTCACTATGGGCAGTTATTAGCACCACTCCCATATCGGGATATTCCTCTATCAATTTTTCAGATAATTCCAGACCATCCATAAGGGGCATATTGATATCTGTCAGGAGCAAATCCGGAGGAAACTCCTTTGCCTTCTTTAACGCCTCAACTCCATTTTTAGCTTCACTACAAATCCTAAAACCATACTTTTCCCAGTCAAATTTTGTCCTTAGATACTCCCTAAAGAGGGGTCTGTCATCAACGATCATTACATTAATCATTTCATATCACCTTCAATCCTTGGTAATGTAATAATTGCAGTAGTTCCCCTGTCTTTTTCAGATATTATTTTAAAACCTGCTTCATCTCCAAAATATAGAGCTACTCTGTTTTTCACACTAAAAATCCCAAAATGCTCTTGTTTATTTTCTGCCTCTAGATTACTCAATTTATTAAGAAGCTCTTTATCCATCCCTATACCGTCATCCTCAACAGAAATTTGTATTTTCCCATTAACGGTTTTTCCTGTTATCTTTAATTTTCCAAATCTATCTGCCGGCTTTAAGCCATGATATATAGAATTTTCAACTAGAGGCTGCAATGTAAGCTTCATAATATTATATCCTAAAATATCCTGCTCCACATCAATGATATATTCAAAAACATCGCTGTATTTAAGGGTTTGAATATATAAATAATCCTCTAGAGCCGATACTTCTTCTCCTATTGATATTATCTGTCTGCCGCCCCTTAGTGTTCCCCTATAGAAATCAGCAAGGGATTTAGTAGCCTTTAGGGTTTCCTTTTTCATATCCATTTCCGAGAGCATATAGATGATATCAAGGGTATTATATAAAAAATGTGGTTTAATCTGCTGTTGTATCAGAGCCAGCTCATACTCCCTTTTTTGCCCTTCCTTTTCCTCAACCTTACTCAGTAGATTCTTTATTTTTACAGCCATCCTGTTAAAGGTTCTTAAGAACATACCTATCTCATCGCTGCCTTCTACTTCAAAACGAACATCAAAATTGCCTTCACCGATTAACTTCATTTTCTCCCTCACCTTATTAATTGGATGTACTATCAAGTATGAGAGAGCCTTTGCTCCTATTATCTCTATAGCTATACTTATCGCCAAGGTTATAATTATCAGCATAGTAAGCTTAGATAAATCCGCAGTCAATGATTTCAAATTGGCACTTCCAACTAAATTCCACTTTCTAAATCCTAGAGGAACATTCACAATAAGATGGTCGGAGCCATTGATTTTAGTTATTATTGATTCCTCAGTTCTTCCCTTAACAGCTTTTATAATCTCCTCAGTCGTCTCGTCATTTATTTTGGTATTATCCCTTGATGATATGATTTTGCTGCCACTTACTAAAAAATAATCTATCTCCTGTCCCTTAAACATTGAAGAAAAGGTGTCCTTGGATACATTTAAAAATAGATATCCCAGAGTCTTACCGCTCTTGATTTGAATTAATTTTTTCCCCATTGTCATTATATCCTTGTCGGATTCTTCTATTGGATAGTCTATTTTTTCCATATCCAGCCATATACTTCTCCCTGTGCTTTCAAAAACTTCCTTCATTGTATCTTCATTATAATTTCTTTTTAGATACTCATCTAGTCTATAATCTGTAAGATAACTATCCCCCTTAGTATCTACAAATGCAATGGATTCAACTTCTGAAAATATTATCTTTGCACTATAAAGCTCTCTATAAATATCAATTCTTTTTTCAAAGTCTGGATAATTCTCATCTTCTTGAACCTTATCAATTATAGTATTAAGATTGATTGTCAGCATATTTGAACAGTCATTTACATCCTTTAAAATCCCATCAATTCTGCTGATAATTAGCTTTGAGCTGTCAATGATATTTCTATAGCTCCCTTCTTCAACTCTAGCTCTATAGATAGTTGAAATTATTGTGGCAACAAGTATTAAGGGAATTATACTGAGAGGCAGATATACGTATATTATTTTTTTGTCAATTGGATAATTCTTAAATTTTTCCTTCATCATATTCACACCAGCTTTTGACATAATCTCTTTAAGGAGCTATACTTTCATTATAGATAAACGCTTTTAAACCTTCATTAATTTTTCAAAGAAAACAATGAATGCTTCTACATTTTTTTCTTTGAAAACATTAAATTATAAAAGCGTATATCCATATAACTTTACTCATAGTACAGGAGGCTTCTTATGAAAATTTTTGACATGAACAGTTCCTTTTACAAATTTGGAACACTTCTTTTTGATTTAATGATTCTAAATATTATTTTTATAGCAGCTACAGCACTTGGTCTTGGTATTACCTTTATCCCTGCATATATTGCCATGATTTATACTATTCATGAATCCATAAGAAAAGATCAAGGCAGAATATTATATAACTTTTTAAAAAGCTTTAAGAAAAACCTTAAACAAGGTATGTTATTTTCCATAGCCTTAATACTTTTGTCAGCATCAATCACCTTGGTTCTAACAAACCTATCTATTTTTGCCGACTATTCATTCT
>JANQEZ010000152.1 GCA_028278115.1 Clostridia bacterium | reverse complement strand
GAGAGCCTTTAATCACAGGTTTTCCAACCTGAAACTGTGTCTGTGTCATTTGTGTCAATATATCTGTACTTGCTTTTATAAATGGATTTATATACTCAGCCTTCATCTTATCCCTCCAGTAAACAGTATTAAACCCAGATCATTCATAGAAAATTTAAAACTGCATCTATCCTTTTAAGCTGTCTATAAATAATCTAGGTTAAAAGCTTTGTCTTTTTTTGGAACTTAACTGTTATTATATCATAAAATTTCTAAATTGATATTAATTGAAATGAATTTAATAAAATACTACTAATTTTATTTCTTATTCGCTTCCATGAATTTTTTTAATGCTGCCCTTATCCAGTACTATCTCAGTATTATAAGCAGACATACTGAAAAGCTTTTCTGCTTCTTCTAAAAGAACACCTTTTAAATCCATGTTTTCAGGCTTAGCTTCTCCAATTCCGCTTTTATAGCAACCATATAAATAATATACAGCTTGGGGCAAGAAACCAAGAAATCTCGCTCCGATTGTATCTACTGCAATCGGGTCGGTTCCTGCAATTATTAACCCTTGGTTGTTTACTGTCTTTCCAGAAGATGGCCCCGAGCCTATCATGGCTTTATCAGCACTGACAATTGCTAAATCAATCGGAATCTTTTTTGCCATTGCAATTATAAATCCATGTAAATCTTCATGAATACCAAGTTTCTTTTTAGGAAAACCGTGAACCTCCGCTGGAGGCCAGCCCAGTGTAATGTTCTTTATTGCCCCGCTCATTGTAGCCTCTTCATGGTGCTTTAATTGTGTAAAGGATATAAGTACATCTACATTACTTATAAGCTCATTAATCTTTGTTTCCTGTATAATTTTATGTCCAAGGGCTAAATCTGTATATGGTCCATAATTTAGATCGATAAATTCTACCTTTTCTTCGTTTATAACCTTATTATATCCTACCGAATGCATAACAGTAGGTGTAGGGTCCCCTCCTGAGCCTGTTGCTATAACAATCCTTGATGGATTAAAGCCCTTGACATATCTAATAAGGCTCTGCAATGTATTTGGCCCAACAACAACACCTGTGCTTGGAGGCTTATCTTTAACCCAGTTAGGGGTTATTACTACAGTATCTCCTGATTTAATTATTTCTTTTATAGGGAGAAGATTCAATGCATTGGTTAAGGAATCCTTCTCTTTGCTTCCCTTCATAATTGCCACTATCGGTTTTTCTACTCGTCTATTCATTCTCAATATAATCACCACCTTAATGATAGTATTTTGCACTTAGGTGATGTATATACTACAATCTAGACAATAATTTCATTAATAACGGCCTATGAATAACCACTGCCTTAACAGGGCATAGTTCTTGACAGCAAAAGCATCTTATACAGGCATCTAAATCTACTATAGGCTTATTGTTAAGCATTTCGATTACCTTTGGAGGACAATTTTTTATACAATCCCTACAGCCTACACATATATCATGTATGAATACTGGTCTTGGCTGTAATAATCCGCTTAAAATATCCCTCATAAACTTTGGGAGCTTGCCCTCTAATAGGTCTATGCTCCTTATTTCGGGTACAAGGTAATCACTGAGTCTAAAGCTCTCTATATCTTCACCTAATAATTTAATATCTTCAAAATTACCCCTGCATAGATTCCTTTCTACGCATCGCTTAACCGTTGGAACCTTAGTTGGTTCAAGTCCTATAATGTAGCTTGCAG
The DNA here is from genome assembly GCA_028278115.1 of Clostridia bacterium. Taxonomy (GTDB): domain Bacteria; phylum Bacillota; class Clostridia; order Peptostreptococcales; family Caminicellaceae; genus JANQEZ01. Next base: position 2,382 of record JANQEZ010000152.1, on the reverse strand, counting down.
CTACATCCAAATGATATGGACTAGTAGAAGCAATAACAGCTCCAACCTGGCGAGGGTTTCCTGCACTTGGCCCCTCTCCTTCCATACCAACTATACCATCCATAAAGGATAAAGCTGGCTTTGAAGCAATACATATATCTACTAGTGCATTGGAAAAATCTACGTTATTTGGCATTCTAACATGATATTCTGCCTTTTCAAGTCCAGCGACTATTCCAAACATATTTTTAACTGCTCCAGTAAACATCATCATTCCATGGGTCTTTAATTTAGAAACCGATATAACCTTATCTACTTTTTTTATTATTTCAATGGCATTAATTTTTTTGAGAATTAACCCTTTCTCGTTCTTAATCTCGACGGAATTTGTATTGTAGTTTAATACTGCACCTACTTGATTAGCTATTTCCTCCATACCGCATGCTTTATAAACTCCCCTGAGAATTGATGAGTTAAAGGGTCCTCCCGGACTATCACCGATTATAACCTCAGCTCCGTACTTAATAAGTATTTCTGCCAGTGCCTTGACAAATACCGGATGGGTTGTAGTGGCTTCCTCTGGACTCTTTTTCATAAGCAGATTGACTTTGAGAAGTATCCTTTCACCTGGAAGAATATATTTTTCTAATCCACCCAAATTCCTAAAGCTTTCCTCAACTGCTTCTTTTACATATTCATAATTATAATCATTACATCTCACTAATGAAACTATTTCCATAAAAACACCTCGATTCTTTTAGGACAAAACCTATAGTAAGTGAAGGGCTTATAGGATTGACCTCCAAGATTATAACATATTCAAAGCTTCAATCACTTCATTTCTTGTCACATATTTTTCTTAACAAAATACCTATCCTTTAGTTCAAGTATTTAATTTTATAATTATACCCTTCAATTGGATAAAAGCCCACAGTCTTAAAACTATGTGAGCTTTTTTAATGCGTTATAGTTGGCTTTAATTGTATTTTCTATATCCTCAATTGTATGGGCAGCCGATACAAATGCGGCTTCAAATTGTGAGGGTGCTAAATATATTCCCTCTTTAAGCATGTTTTCAAAATATTTTGCGAATCTTTCGGTATCACTCTTAATGGCTGTGCTATAATTATGTACCTTTTCATCTGTAAAGTATCCACAAAGCATAGAACCCACTCTATTTAAAACTATTTCCATACCAAGTTTTTTTGCATTGTCTTTAAAACCATCTTCCAGCAGTCTTGACTTTCTTTCTAAATCTTCATAAATAGATGGATTATCCTTTAAAATTTTAAGGGTTGTAAGTCCGGCTGTTACTGCTAAAGGATTACCTGACAATGTTCCTGCTTGATAAACTGGGCCAGCAGGTGACATTTTAGACATTATATCCCTTTTCCCTCCATAGGCTCCAACGGGAAGTCCACCGCCTATTATCTTTCCAAAGCATGTTATGTCTGGTTTAACATTATATAGACTTTGGGCACAGCCAAGGGCAACTCTAAAGCCTGTCATAACCTCATCAAATATAAGGAGGGCTCCGTATTTATCAGTTATATCTCTTAAAAGCTCTATAAACTCCTCATTAGCAGGGACAACGCCCATATTTCCTGCTATAGGCTCTATAATAACTCCTGCAATATCGTCACCATATTTTTCAAATATCTCTTTAATATTTTCTATATCATTATATTTTGCCGATATAGTATTTTTAACTATATCCAAGGGGACACCTGGACTATCGGGTACACCGTGGGTAAGTGCCCCAGACCCCGCCTTAACAAGCAGACTGTCTGAGTGTCCATGATAATTTCCTATAAATTTAACAATCATATTTCTTCCAGTATAGGCCCTTGCCAGCCTAAGAGCACTCATGGTAGCTTCAGTGCCTGAGTTTACCATTCTTAGCATCTCAATGGATGGAACTAGGCTGCAGACTAACTTTGCCAGTTTAGTTTCCTTTTCTGTAGGAGCTCCAAAGCTAGTTCCAGTTTCAATGATATTTTTAAGCTCTCTCATAACTGTTTCGTTACAATGCCCTAAGATTAAAGGTCCCCAAGAACCAACGTAATCAATGTATTCGTTTCCGTCAATATCATATAGCTTTGACCCTTTTCCACTTTTAATAAATGGAGGATCTACTGTAACAGATTTAAATGCCCTAACAGGACTGTTCACACCACCGGGTATATATTTCTTAGCCTCCTCAAAGGCTTTTTGTGATTTGTAAAGGTTCATACCTCTAAGCCTCCTCTATGGATATACGCTTTTATAATTTAACTCGTTGTGCTAGTAAATCATTAATTTTACTTTATCAATACTTAAGGGGGTTTTGATATTTCATTTGAGTGATTTTTATGAATCTGTTTTCTCCTTCAAAATATATAAAAAAACAGGTTCATAGCATGA
>JANQEZ010000146.1 GCA_028278115.1 Clostridia bacterium | reverse complement strand
GTATTTATAATAGAATATTCTGATACAATGACTGTAAGTGCACAGAATAGGCTTTTAAAGATATTAGAAGTACCACCACAGTATGGAGTTATTATTCTTATTACACAAAATGCCCACAGTCTGCTTCCAACCATAAGGTCTAGGAGCCAAACAATAAAATTTAATAGGATTTCAAAAAAACTAATAAAAGAGTATCTTGTGAAAAATTATAATCCTATTGATAAAGATATAGCTATTTTTCCAGGGTTTTCAGATGGTTCACTGGGAAAGGCAATTAAATTATATGAATCAGAGGAATTTAATAATAGAAGAGAAAAGATTTTCGATATAATAGACCAAGTGATAAGAGGAGATAAATTAAAACTTTTGGACTCAGTAGACTTCTTTGAAAAAAATAAGGAACATATCGGCGAGATATTAGACTTTCTAATAATCTGGTTTAGGGATTTGCTGGTATTGGCAGAGACTAAAGAAGATAAATACTTATTAAATATAGATAAAAAAGATAATTTAGAGATACAGATAAATAGAGTATCATATGAAGCAATAGCAAAATCTATAGGTATTGTAGAGAAGACTAGAAAAAACATAGAATCGAATGTAAACTTTAGTCTTAGTATTGAGACAATGCTCTTGAATTTACAGGAGGCGGTATAAACATGATCAAGGTTATAGGAGTAAGATTTAAAAAAGCGGGAAAGATATATTACTTCGACCCAGATAATATCGACGTAAAAAAAGATCAAAATGTAATAGTTGAGACAGCTAGAGGAGTAGAGTTTGGAGAGGTAGTAGTTGGGTCAAAGGATATTACAGAAGATGAAATTGTTGCTCCACTTAAAAAAGTATTAAGAATAGCTACCCTTGAAGATGAGATAATAAATAAAGAAAATAAAGAAAAGCAAAGAAACGCATTTAAAATATGCTTAGAAAAAATAGAAGAGCATAAGCTTGAGATGAAGCTCATAGATGTGGAATATACCTTTGATAATAATAAGGTTATATTTTACTTTACTGCTGATGGCAGGGTTGACTTTAGAGAACTTGTTAAGGATTTAGCTGCAATATTCAGGACAAGAATAGAATTGAGACAAATTGGTGTTAGGGATGAAGCCAAAATGATAGGTGGAATAGGTCCCTGTGGAGTGAGCCTGTGCTGTTCCACTTGGCTTGGAGAATTTGAGCCAGTTTCAATAAAAATGGCTAAGGAACAAAACCTGTCTCTCAACCCTACGAAAATCTCAGGAATTTGTGGAAGATTAATGTGTTGTCTAAGGTATGAGCATGAAAGCTATATTGAGCTTAGAAGAGGACTTCCTAATCCTGGAGAAAAAGTAGTTACCCCTGAAGGGTCAGGTATTGTTATGGATAATAATGTTTTACTTGAATCCGTTAAAGTTAGGCTTATACTAAAAGAGAATAATAAGAAAAATGAAATGGATTTGAGTGATGATATATTAGTATTTCATAAAAAAGAAGTAAAAAGAGTGGAGAAGCCAAGGAGAAAAAAGGAAGAAAAAATAGAAAACATTGAGGATTTAAAAGAGCTTTTAGAGTAGATGAAAAAATTTAATAAAAAACGTACCAAGTGGATATAATCAATATATAGAACGCAATAAAACTTTTATATTTCGATTCTATGAATAGCCTTAAAGCACCTTCTATTCATGAAATCAAAATGTGGTTGTATAAGTGCGTTATATATAAGCTTAAGTTATTAAATTATATCCCGGAGGTGAGCTAAGCTATGGCATATTTCATAAACGATAGTTGTGTCAACTGTGGAGCCTGTGAACCAGAATGTCCTGTTGATGTAATTAGTGCTGGAGATGATAAATATGTTATTGATGAATCAGGGTGTATTGACTGCGGAGCTTGTGCTAATGTATGTCCTGTAGATGCACCTCATCCTGAATAATATTAATAAGATAGAAAAGAAGAGGCCCTTATTCAAAATGTGGGCCTTTTTTGTTTTTATATGATTTTCATGATAAAATACCTATGATAGTCATGATAAAATTTTTTGGAGCTGATTTAATTGATAGAGCTTTTAAAACAATTAGTTAATAACTTAGGATATGTTATAGTAATAGGATTTTTTATATCTAGGCTAAAAAAATTGAGGCAAATAATCTTAAAGGGGAAACTAGAAAGAGTAGAAATAATAATTTTCTCACTAATGTTTGGCATTTTTGGAATACTTGGTACCTATATTGGAATTGATGTTAGAGGGGCAATAGCCAATACAAGAAATATTGGTGTTATGGTTGGAGGCATTCTATGCGGACCTTTTGTAGGAGTAATTGCTGGTATAATAGCTGGAGTTCATAGAGTGGCAATAGATATTGGAGGTATTACTGCTCTTCCCTGTGCTATAGCCACTATTATTGGAGGATGCTTATCTGGAGTAATTTACAAAAAATCAAATTTAAAAAATAGATGGATTTACGGTTTAATAGGGGGAATAATAGTAGAAAGTCTGAGTATGGGACTCATCTTACTTCTTTCAAGACCCTTTAGCTTAGCCCTTACAATAGTAAAGGAGATATATATTCCTATGGTTACGGCAAATGCTGGGGGAATTGCAATAGTAATCCTAATAACTGAAAATGTTTTTGAGGCAAAGGAGCAGATAGCTGCAAAGCAGGCTAAACTTGCCCTTGAAATTGCCAATAAGACCCTCCCATACTTTAGAGAAGTGACCAATGAATCATTGAAGAGAGTATGTGAAATCCTAAAGGACTCATTTGAAGCAGATGCCGCTGCAATAACCGATACAAAGTATATTTTAGCCCATGTTGGAGAAGGAGAGGATCATCATATTGAAGGAAGCGAGATTCTTACCAGAGCCACCGACGAAGTAATAAAAAATAGAAAGATATTAATACTTAACAGCCCAGAGTCAATTGAGTGTAAAAAGGATAATTGTCCTATAAAATCTGCTATAGTTGTACCACTTAAGGATAAAGATCAGATAATAGGAACCCTTAAAATTTACTATAAACACGAAAATGGAGTGACATATAGGGATAAAACCCTTGCCCAGGGATTATCTCAGATTATATCAACACAGCTTGAGCTTAGTAAAATAGAGAGCCTAAAGAGTATGGCTAACAAAGCTGAAATAAAGGCATTACAGGCTCAAATAAATCCACATTTTTTATTTAATGCGCTACACACCATAGCCTCCTTCGTTAGAATAGACCCCAATAAAGCAAGGAATTTAATAATAGACCTCTCCACATACTTAAGACATAATATAGAAAAGGGAGAAGAATTAGTTAGCATTGAAGATGAATTGCAGCAGGTTAAAGCATATGTTAAAATTGCCCAGGCAAGATATGGAGATAAACTAAAGGTAATATATGACGTTGATAAGGATATAGATATAAAAATTCCAAGTCTAATAATACAGCCATTGGTGGAAAACTCTATAAAACATGGGATTTTAAATGGAGATGGTACAGGCTTTGTTAAAATCAGTATAAACAAAGACCTAAAAAGCAATTCTATTAAAATAATAATTGAAGATGATGGGATAGGAATAGATGATGAAGTTATAGGCAATGTGTATAATGAAAGAATGAAGTGTAATAAAATTGGACTAGCAAACGTTCACAATAGATTAAAACTGGTTTATGGAAAGGGTCTTGAAATAGAGAAGCTTAATAAGGGTACTAAGATAAGCTTTAACATTTATAAAGAAGAATAGAGGGATATGATGGCTTT
>JANQEZ010000121.1 GCA_028278115.1 Clostridia bacterium | reverse complement strand
AAAACGTGAATCATTATATAAGTTCTGTTTGAGCATTTTTGGTTTGGTCGCCCAAAGGGCGATTAAAAAAGAAAAGGGGGGAAGACCTTAAAACTACTCTGAGGCTACCTACCCAAGGTGATCTTTAGCATAAGCACATAATCGTCGTACTAAACATACAGCATAAGCTGTTATGAGCAAACTGAACTTATAGGTATCCAGTTTTCAAGCTTTTAAAGTCAATGGTTTATAAAATTGGCTTGTCTGTCAAACCATCAAAATTATATGGATGTCATTATTTACTAAGATGTGTCACACCCTATTGAAGTTACTCCCAAAGACTAAGCTTGGGAGAGGGGAAAAATCCTATGGTTACGTTATGAAGGCTTAAGGTACTGTTAAAACAGTTATTTTTACCTACAGCCCTTTTTCCAAAAGCACCTTTAATGTATTTAACCTTTGTTTATAGATATAGCTAAGATAAATGGCAGCAACTACTTTCAGTTACTACCATCATACTACTTATATCAAATTTCAATTTTAGCTTTTTTATGCAATAAACAATAGTTGCCTTTTATTATTTGTCGTATTTTACTAGGGGTACAGCATATATATATAAATACAAGTATATTAAAATTACAATTCCTACTAAAATACTCTTAATAACCACATGTATTTCCCTTGTAATTATAAATGTCTCTATAACTACCGTAGCCATCATTAATACGACTTGCCATTTAGACTCCCTTAATTCACTATTACAATTACTACACTTAATTTTTGTTTTGTACCTGTAATCAAGTTTAAACCTATTTTTTATACTAATAGTTTCTTTTCCACATACTGGGCATTTAATATATTTTTTCATGCTTTACCTTTACCTCACTCCTATATTTTAATTATTAAAAAAATATTTTTCACCTGAATCTAATTCTATATCTGGGTGTGGAGAGTTTTCGTTCAAGTATCTAAACTGTGCTGGTACTGGATAATTACCTTTGGAAGGTTTTCCAACTCCAATTAAATAATGATGAGGTGTAAATCTGTATTTATGCGTTTCATAAATACTACCATCCTGTACAGTCACATGCATATCAGTGAAATTCTTTAGTTCATTATATTGTGTAACTGTATTAATGGAAGATGTAATACCTCCTACAACTGTAAAGAATGTTCCAACACCACCCTTTATCATTCCGACACCACCAATTCCTAAGTCAACTGCTGTAGATGCAGTAAATTCATCCTGTAAACCTGCTGAGAATAAAACTGATAATGCATTATACGGAAATGGAGCTAATCCTAATAACGTTAATCCGCTATTAACTATTGCTGAATCTCTAGCTGGGTCACTATGAGCTATATGAAGCTTTGATGTTATTTTCTTGTTATGATAAGTATACATACTTATATAATTACCTTTCGTATCTTTAAAATCATATTCCCCATTATACTCTGACTTACTTCTTATTGTATCAATCGCTCTTAAAACTGCATACATTTTTTCTGTATCATTTTGTTGGCTGTATACGGCATAAGTAGCTTTTAAGGATTTTACAGACATTAAATCCATATCTGATAAAATATCAACATCTTGTTCCTCAGGAGATATATGTTCATTAAAAAATGAGTCAATACCTTTACCTGTTTGCTTATAATAGCTAATCATTTTCTGTTTGAACTCATCTGAATAACGATCATCTAAATCTAATTTTTTAGTTATTTCTTCACTCCAGCCATAATTAAATTTTGTGTACTGTAATAAGTATTTTGCTGTACTTGCCAATTGCCCCTCTAGCTCATGACCATATTTTTGCTTATCTTTATTCATTTGTTTAACAGTAGTTCTATAAGTTATATCCATGTCATTAGTTCTAGAAATTGTTTCGTTAAATAAGATATTTATTTCCTCAACATAATCTTTCGTTCCTAAAACGTAGTCAGAATAATCCTCTGCTTCTCCTAGTATTTTACCCACATACTTTTGAAAGCTTTGTTCTGATTTCCTTTTACTGCCTTCGCCTTTTGACCTTCTGTTATGCTTTTTACTGATGGATTTCCAATCTTCTTTTGTTATATAGCCTTTTTCTTTTATAATACTTTGAGCTTTTTTCCCAAAGCTGTCTTGATTTTTCTTGTTTATTGTTCCATTCTTTAACGCATCTTTTCTAATGCTTTGGGCTTGTTTATGAAGCCTTTCCTGTTCGGCAGTATTTCCCTCAGCTGAGTGCCATGCGTCGGTAATGTCTTTTATTTTCCTCTGATCTTTTACACTTAATTGACTGTCATCAAACTTCCCATCTTTACCACCCCAGTGTCCTGTTGGGTCTATATACATGATTGGGTCGTTGTAACAGTAGGTATATAGGTTTAGCGATAATGGGTTCGTATCTTCTCCCCAGTAGCTGTCTTCTGAAATAAATCGTCCTGTGTATGAGTTATAGTATCTCGCTCTGAGGTAGTAAAGTCCTGTTTCTGTGTCAAAGAATTCTCCTGAATACCTTATGCTATTCTCGTAAGTCTCTTCAATTGTAAGTATTGGGTTGCCAAAGATGTCATAATCGTATTGATTTTGTATGTTTCCGTCCTTGTTTACTGTCATTACCACGTCGCCGTGACCATCCATAATAGTGGTGATTTATTAGTTTATAGATAGCTTATAGATAACATTTTTATAGAATAATTCTATCATATGG